>DAXV01000041.1 GCA_002506595.1 Acidilobaceae archaeon UBA158 | reverse complement strand
ATAATTCGGATATAACCGAGTTAATCGCAATCGGGGGAGACGGGTTTAAAATAGGAAAAAATGGAGGTGTGCCATAATGGATAAAAAACAACTGAATTTAGAGAGAGAAATTATAGAAACTAAAGAAATTAAAGAGGGATTTGTTAAAGATTTCATAACTGGAAAAATTTTGGAAAAAACTCCAGAAGAGGAGAGAAGACAGGAGATTGAAAGAAGATTAGTTGAAGATTGGGGGTATCCTAAAGATTTAATTGATATAGAGGTAGAGATTCAGTTTGGTAGTCAAAAATTAGGAAGGGCTGATATTGTAGTTTTTAGAGATAAAAAGTCAAAAGATCCTAATAAAAATGCATATATTGTTATAGAAGTCAAAAGAGAACACATAAAAGATGGTATAGAGCAGTTAGAAAGTTATATTAACGCCACGACAGCAGAGTTCGGTATATGGTACAACGGTAGAGATATAACCTTCTTACGAAGATTGAGAAAACCTCATGAATTCCAAGAGATAAGCAGAATCCCAAGATATGGGGAGAAATTCGAGGATTTAGAAAAGCAATTAACCAAAACGCAATTAAAGCCTACATTCAATCTTAAAGTTCGTTTTGATGAGATTCATAATTATTTATATGCTAATGAAGGATTTTTGAAAGAAAAATTGTTTGGAGAAATCATCAAACTAATCTTTATGAAAATTGTTGATGAAAAGTCTCCAAGAGAAGAGGTTTGGTTCTGGATTTCTGAAAGAGAATATGAAGAATTAAGAGAAGCTGGTGAATCTAAATCCTTTATTCAAAGAATAGAAAAATTATGGAACGAAGCTAAACGCTTGTACCCAGAAATTTTTGATGATGGAGAACGATTATTGTTAAAACCACTTTCTATGGGGGAGGTAGTAAGGAGATTGCAAGAAATTTCCTTTATGAAAATAAGAGATGACGTAAAAGGTGTAGCCTTTCAAACTTTTATACACGAAAACATGAGAGGCGACAGAGGAGAATTCTTTACTCCTCACCCCGCAATAGAGCTTGCAGTTGCTATGCTAAATCCTGATTATCACGAATCCATTATTGATCCTGCTTGTGGAAGTGGTAGATTTCTAATTTGGGCAATGGAATGGGTGAAACAAAGATGGGGTTTAGATTCTCGTGGTGTTGCTGATTACGCAAAAGCACACATAGCAGGAATCGATATAAACCAAGATTTAGTGAAAGTTGCCAAAATGTATATGGTTTTATTTGATGATGGTTATTCTAATATTTTCTCTACCAATAGTCTATTGCCTTTTGATGAGTTAAAGAAAATTTCAGAAAAAGAAGGGGTACCAAAACCAGCGAGACCAGAACCTAATAAGTTTGAAATAGTTTTAACAAATCCGCCTTTCGGATCAAAGGGTAAAATTAACGATTCAAGAATATTAAGACAATTTGATTTGGGCCACAAATGGGGATTTGATAAAAAAAGAGGTAAGTGGATTAAAACAAGCCGATTGTTAAGAGAGCAAACTCCAGAAATTTTGTTTATTGAGAGATGTTGGCAACTTTTAAAAGATTATGGAAGAATGGCTATTGTTTTACCAGATGGTATATTGACTAATTCTACCCTTGGATACGTTAGACAATGGATAATAGATCATTCACGAATTTTAGCTGTAGTTTCTTTACCCCCAGAGACATTTATACCATATGGGGCTGGAGTTAAAGCATCTATATTGTTTTTACAAAAACTTCCTGTGGAAGAACTAGAGAAATTAAAGAAAGAAGACTATTCTGTTTTTATGGCAACAGCAGAAAAGATAGGGTACGATGTAAGAGGACGAAAAATTTTCAGAAGAGGCAAAGATGGAAAAATTCTCGAAGATGAAGGGGGGAGTCCTTTAATAGAAACAGATATACCAATAATTGTAGATAAGTTTAAGGAATTCAAGAATAAACACAAAATGGAGTTTTAGGAGGTAAAAATGGTAGCGATATCAGAAGTAAGATATTCTGATATTACAATCGATGATAGATTGGAAGCACCATACTATCATCCGGTCAGAATGGAAACCATAGAAAGAGTACGGAAATTAACAGAGAACATAACATTACTTGGATCCATAAGTAGAGTAAAAAGAGAATTATTAGATCCAAAAAACCATTTTAATGATAAATTTCTTTATTTAGAGTTAAAAAATGTCCCTAAAGGGGGGGTTGGAGCTTTTTTCTATCAGGTATTTGGGGGGGATCTAGATAGTGTTAAATTTGTATTTAGCTCTAAGAATATACTTTTTTCAAAAATAAGAACTTATTTAAATAAAGTTGTAATTATTCCAGAATACATAAAATATGGTATTTGCTCTACAGAATTTATAGTACTAGAAGTAGAAGAATCGAAATTTGATCCATTCGTTCTTTGGGCGTATTTGGTAAGTAAATATGGTTACAATCAAGTTTGGTTTATAGGCATCGGTTCTACTCGACCAAGAGCAAATTTAGTTGATATCCTTAATATTAGGGTGCCTCTCTTTTCTAATAATTTTATACAGGATATAAGAAAAATCGTAAGTGATGCGTTCAAAAATCTATATAAATCTGAGCAAAAATACCAACAAGCCGAACAATTACTTTACCAACTTCTAGGAATAACAAAAGAAGAAATTGAAAAATTAGAGGAAGAAAAAGGATATGAAACAAATTTCAAAAATGTAGTAAAGGCTTTTAGATTTGATGCCGGACACTACCATCCAAAATATTTAGGTATTATTAAACTACTTGAAAGATCTCCTTTTGAAATAAAGCCTTTGAAAGAAGTCATAGAAATTTCAAATGAAAAAGTAGATCCAACTAATGAAGAAAACAAAACTAAGATATTTAGATATGTTCCTATAGCCAAAATTAACAAAAGTGGAGAAATATTTGAGTGGGACGAATTCTATGGATGGCAAGTACCAAGCAGAGCTAGGATGTTGATAAGAGAAAAAGATATTGTTATATCTTCTTTGGCAGGAACATTTGATAAAATCGCCCTTGTTCCTGAAGAGTTAGATGAACAATTGACTACTACAGGTTGCTTTGTTGTTAGAAGTAAAGAAGATTATCCAGAATTTCTATTTTTGTTATTTCGAACGCCTATTTTCAAAAGACAATTAGAACAGCAAACAACTGGTGCTATAATGTCTGCTGTTCCTAAATCTATATTTGGAGATTTACTAATACCCAAGATTCCAAAAGAACAACAAAAAAAAATTACAACACTTATTAGAGAATATTTTAAGTTGAGAAAGAAAGCAAGATACCTAATTAAGCAGGCTATTAAGGAAGTTGAAGAGGCGATTGAACATGCTAGTGATACTAGGGTTATCAGAGATCAATAGAGAAGTCCTGTACGAGTTCCACACATCGGGAATACCTTCAGCTAAAAAATTATACCATTTTTATACTATCACCCCAGATTT
>DAXV01000078.1 GCA_002506595.1 Acidilobaceae archaeon UBA158 | reverse complement strand
TTTCCTGCTAAAAGAATTATTGAACCTCTGTAAACTTTGTTAAAGATATTGTCTAGACCTTCAATGCCAAACTTTGTTAAAGACATAGTTAACCCCAATTTTTTATAATATTATAAGTTAAAAAAATTATTGTTTGGGCTCAGACCTGCGTGGGTATTTCATCTCTTATCAATCCTTTCAAGCTTCTTCATAGCCTCAATTCTTATATGATGAATATAATTTAATATTTTTCAATGCAGTTATAAAGTATATTATATGCATCCTTTATCTCATTTTCATCTTTATTTTTCTCCAATTCCTTTATAATACCTTCTTTATTTTTCTCCAATTCCTTTAAAACATTTATGTAAATTTTCAAAATGCTTTTAACTCCTTTATTGCTTAATATGTAATTCGCTAAATCTGGTATGTCATTATATATTGATAAGTAATGATTTTTTAAATATTTAAATGTCGTTCCAGATAATTTCTCTATCATTTTTTTATCATAATTATTTATAATTTTATTTATTGATATACCTATAATATAAGATAAACCAATTGTTAGGCTAATAAATTCATCGTGGGTTTTATAATTTACATAAAACACATTAAAGCCTAATTTAGAAAAGAATTCCTCTAATATCTTTGATCCATCATTTTCTCTTAAAGGAATTATAGCAATATAATGCTTGTTAGGATTTTTAATTCCAGGTCCAAATAAAGGATGTATACTTCCTACAAGTACTTCATTAGAAAACTTATCATAATAATGAATTATATCCTCTTTAAATGTAGATATATCAAATATCAGTTTTCCATTTAAATACCCAAGAATAGAAAGTTTTGCAAGCTTATTTAATATCTTTTTTACGTTATTTGGTGATACTGATATCATTATGTAATCGCTTTCCTTTATGAAATTTATAAGCTTACCATGTTTAAATTTTATATCATATATTATAACATCATAACCATTTTTTTGAAACAATTTTTTAAAAACTTGACCCATTTTTCCATATCCTATTATTCCGATTTTCAATCTTTTCATCCCATGATTTCATCGATAGTTTCATTGATTAATTTTGCTGCTTTTTTTATGTTTTCTTCATTAGTTGTTAATGAAACCCTAATAAAATTTTCATAATCATTTCCAAAGGCCTCTCCTGGAAATATACCTAATCCCTTTTTCGATAAAGCGTATGCCAATTTTGTTCCTGAAACATTTTCTCTAAGCCTTAAGAATACATAAAATGTGCCAGATGGTTTCAAATAATCAAATTTTTTTCCATTTATTTTATTTAAAAATATTTCAAGTCTATGATAATAAACATTTTTTACATAATTAGCTATATTGTCCCAGTTTTCGATGGCTTTTATTGCAGCTTTTTGTGAAAATTTGGGAACAGATGTTATATTTGCCTTTATGAATTCTCCTATTTTATTTATTAGATTTTTATCTCCTACGGCATAACCAAGCCTTAAGCCAGGTAATGAAAATGTTTTCGAAAAGCTAAATATAGAAACTGAATTTTCTATAATATAATCAGTAATTTTAAACTTTATGCCTTCAAATACAATATCTCTATATGCTTCATCAGAAATTATTTTTATATTTCTTTCAGAAGATATATCTATCAATTCTTTAATTTCCTTATTGTTTATAACCCTTCCAGTAGGATTGTTTGGATAATTTATTATTAATGTCGAATTTTTCTCTATATTATTAAAATTAGGAGTCCATTCCTCTTCCAATTTAGTTTTTATAACAGAAAATTTTTTATTAAATAGATTTGCTGAAAATTCATAACCGGACCAATATGGAGAGATTAAACTAACTTTATTTGAAAATAAAATAATTGAAGAGATAGCTGCTTTTGATCCTGGTGTTATTATAACATTGTTTAGATCAACTTTATGATAATTAGCTATGACTTCCCTTAGTTCATCTAAACCTTTATATGGTGCATAACTTAGGTCTCTTATATTACTAATTAATTCTTTAATTATAATTTCATTTGGTTTCACATCAGGGTCTCCTGCATCCATTCTTATTTTTACATTATTTTTGCTAAGCTTGCTGAAAAAATCATAAATATCAAATTTCAAAGTTATCACCTTGCGTCTTTTTGCAAGCTTCGATTATTTCAAGGTAAATCTCCCTAAAATTGCCGGCTTTTGTTAATATTTCATTTTCTCTTTTTTTATCTTCTATTCCAATTCTATTTTTTCTCTTAATTTTTCCTATTTCTTTGCAAATCGAAATTCTTGTATTTAATAAATTTAATATTTGGTCGTCTAGCTCATTTATTTTTTCTCTTAAAATTTTTATTTCTTCTATATTTTCATCTTCCATTAGAATCACCCAATATAAATAGGAACAGAAATCTTACAAGAAAAAGGCCAAAAGTTCTCTTTTCAATTAATATTGGTATTCCATCACATCTCCCCAGAGTTATCTTTTATATTCTCATATTTAAGTTTTCCTATTAATTTCCCACAAGAATTAAATATAAAAGTTGGTTGGTAAATAATAATAAAATCTGGGATGTCCGTCTAAGCTATCTGAAAAATGATGATAGTCTGGAGCAGGGAACCTTTTATTTCATTATTTCTTTTGCAGTTTCACCAATTATCTTAATTC
>DAXV01000029.1 GCA_002506595.1 Acidilobaceae archaeon UBA158 | reverse complement strand
ATCTATTAAAGTTTGCTTGAGTATGGGGGTATAAAAATGGTATAATTTTCTTAGGTACAGGTGTTCACGATGTATGGAACTCGTACAAACGTAGAAATGATATAATTTTAAATAGAGGTATTTACAATGCATGAAACTTATACAATACTTAAAATAGTAGTAAAAAGAAATTCAGATAAAACATCGATAGATAAAATAATTATTGAGTATTTAGAATATTGTCATCTAGAATATAAAAGATATAACAATAGCAACAATAAAGAAACTATATTTGTTATAAAGATAAATTGGAGAGATTACTATTTGAGAGATTGCTTGATGCCCTATGAAGTATGTTATAAAATGTGTAAATCAATAAAGAATTTTAACGAATTTCAGGAACAAATTAGTATTACATTTACTTTTAATAGTAAAGATGAAGATGATTATAACTCAAATAATTTTATAGGTGATTTTGATTCAAATAATTTTACTGAAGATTCGGACGAATTTAATAAACTACATCTTATATCATTTCCACCATTCAATGATAATAAAGTAGTTAAAAATGTTATAAATGGATTTAAGAAATATCTTATATTAGAATCAGCCACAGCGGTTATTGTAACAGATAACTATATTTTAAAGACGAATCTAGATACTATTAAAGAATTGTTTTCGAAGCTAAAACAGGAAGTTACTAGGAACTTAAAAAAAGTTATTTTCATTATTTCTGGAAAGTTAGGAAACATTTACCCTATAAAAGAAAAAGGCAATAATGAATCGGATGAAGAGTTTAAATTACGTATTAACGAAATTTTTGAACAAACTTTTTCTAATATTGGTTTAGAGTTGAAGATAGTGGAGGCAGAGGCTCAAAAGGCATTTCATGACAGATTTTGGTTATTTTGTGATAATAATGGTAGTAAAGACGGTCTAATTATAGGTACATCCTTAAATGGCTTAAAGTCAAGTTATACTATTATTGCTAGAATGGAAAAAGAAGATGTATTAACATTATTTAATATATTGGATAAAGAGATAAAAGAACTCAATGAAATTTAAAATATGACAAATATAAGCTTACAGTAGTTATTTCACAAATTACTTTTATTTTAAACACAATTTGTTTATTACAAATTGCACGTAATCATTGAAATACAATGATTTTAAAGTTAAAAATGTATAGAGTAATTTGTGATTTCCAATTTGCAAAATGTGTAAAAAAGTACTGTCTTTCAAGGCTTTGCATTTTTTTATTTTTTTGGCACGTGTGCGTNNATGGGGGATACCCCCATTACGTTATTTTTTTCTCTTTAAGGAGAGCGTTCGTATGGGCGAATGGCGTCTTTTGAGGTAGGAGAAAAAGAAAAAATTACTTCGTATTAACTTGCTATCATTTCGTATCAGCTTCGTATTAAGTTTTAGATAGAAAATAAATAGAAGTTGAATAGAAGTTAGATAAAAATAGATATAAGTTAAATATATCTGAGGTATATTTAACATCTATCTCTCGCCTACTAAAGCAGACGCCTCTCGCCCATCCGGCTCTTTATCATCTCTTGGTTGTTTACTGAAATGGAATTCTCAAGCTCACTCACGTGCTCATACAAACTGATAGTATACTAATCACAAGCTTTTCTGTATAACAGTAAAACTTCAAAGGAGATTCTAAGAGAGTATCTGTTCTATCAGATTCAAAAATACCTATTTTATTGTACGCAATCCAAAAAATCATATCTAATAATTTTTTTATTTTGTGATAATCCTGATTGATATAATTCTCCTCTTCCATATATTTTTCTGCATATTGTTTTATATTATTTATTTCTTTTTCTTTTTTATTAATGAAATTGTCAATTAAATCATTGAATATTTGATAATGCTTGCAAGTATTAGAAGATAAACTAAACCTTTTAACTATTTGATTATCCCAAGCTATAAATTTATCAGGGTCTAAGAGCATAAGTATCTTAGCAGGTGCTACATATTCATTTGTTCCTGTGTTTTCATGAATATAATCTTCTTTTACATATTTAAAGGCATCTTCATAAGGTCTGTCAGATATACTTTCCTTCTCTAATAATATGGTATGTATTGCTTCTGAAAATCTTCTTATATATTCTTCTCGTTCGTTGCGTTTTTGTGTGATAAATCTAACACGATTATAATCCATTAAGAATAAAAGAATTGCTCTTCTATTCTCATCTGATACATATATTGTATTATCATCATTATTAGAGAATTTTATTTTATGTTCTTCTTCAGAGAACTTTATTCCAAGCCTTTCGTATTCTTTATTAAGTTTTTTAATAAGTCTAGAATATAAATCTTGTTTCTTACTCTCATCTAATGTATTTTTTAATATACCTCTTGCATAATCCCAAGCTACATCTTCATAACATTCGTCGTTTGTTTTTGAACCTTTCTTAAAAAAACGTATTGCCTCTTTTACTAAATATTCAAGTTCCTCAGATTTTATCATCAATTTATTATATCATAATTAATATGATTATGTTAACATCAAAAAAATTGTAAAAGGTGTAGTATTGCATTTTTGCAATTTTATGCCTCGGAAACCCTTGTCTGGTAAGGAGTATTTTAGGTACTTTTTCTTTGGTTAGGGGGAAAATAAAAGAATGGAAAATGAAAAAGAAGAAAAAAGTTTGAAATAGTATAATTTTTTATATGTTTACTAGATTATGCTTATTTAGAAAGCTTGTAATAAGTAAACGTGATTTGATATTAAGCGAAGCTTGTTTATCATGGTTAAATATAAACTTTAATCAATCTGAACCTTATATAATTCAGCAATATTTAAATGAAGGAACTAAATATTTAAATGAACATATAGCTCAACAATTATCAACTTGGGGATTTGTAGTAAAATTTGGTGGTGTTTTCGTGCATCAAAACCCTATTATTAATCGTTTAAGTGAATGTAAAGGAAATAAAAGATGTGAATTAGGTGATTTGCTTACTGTTTTTCTTTTTGTAGATAAAAATAAAAATCTGCTTTTTCAAAGTGCTTTTATTTCTCAAGCAAAAAAAAGGATAAAATGGATAATAAATGTCAAATATGCCTTTACGAATCTGATAAAGAATTCGAATTTCCGAGAAATATATGTAGAGATGTATCAAATACTTCTTTGAGAAAGAAATTACCTAGATTTTGGATAAGGCATAAAGGGCTTAACTATTTGATTTTGAAAGGATACCCTCCCTATATTAAATGTATCCCTTTTGATGCTGGAATCATAATTCCTTGGCATTATTCTATTTTTCAAATGTTACTTAGTATAGAGGGGTTATGGTTTTCAAAGACTCCTTACAATAATTTATGTGGTTGGTCTAGTATCATATGGGATTTAATTAGATGTACAAGTCAAGCTTCTTTTAAAGGACAAACAAGAGGAAACGATATAATAATCAAGGACTTCTTAGATAAGTTTAATGATTTTGATAAGTATG
>DAXV01000011.1 GCA_002506595.1 Acidilobaceae archaeon UBA158 | reverse complement strand
AGCTTTTTCTTTTTACACTCATTTAAGCACCCCTTTGTAACTTTAAACTTTTAAAATAAAACCAAATACATTTTAAATCATTAACAGAATTTTTCCAAGGAATAAAAATTCCAAAAATTCTGTATTAATTTATGGGTACATGTATAAGACGAATAATATCATCTATACATTCAAAATAAGAACTATCATCTAAATAACTTTCGTTTATATTTGATTTATTAGTCATATTACTATTTATAAGTTCAATAATAGTATTGCATATTGTTTCAGGTGTTGGATAATCTATACTTATTATATTTGGATGCATATATCCTAAATCTTTGTTCTCAAACTTATTTGTAATAACTTTTAAACCAAAAAATGCCATTTCTAATGGTGGATAGCTTGGATGTGGTGAAATCATAAGTGATATTCCAATTGATGATTCCAATAAATAATTTGCATATTCCTCTAAAGATACCTTTCCTTTTGAAATAAGAACTTTATTGTTTCCAAGCTCTATATCAGCATGTTTCTCGCCCAATGAAATAAAAGTCCATCCATTTGAAATATCGTTAGATGAAAAGAGTTTTAATGCAGTTACTATCAATTCAAATCCATTTCGGTGAACAGTAGGCCTTCCATATATTATTATTTGTTTCTTTTTAGTAATCGTATTGACTCTTTGTAAAAACTTTTTTAGTTTTGGATGTAATTTAGGAGTAAAATAAAATTTTTTCCAAAAATTATACTGCCTTGTTTCCAGAAAATCATATAACTCTTTAGAGTTTACCACGGCTATTATAGGTATATCGTTTTTATAAGTAGATTCAGCTAATTCATATCGAGCAGACCAATTATAAAAAGCAGGTTCAAAATCTTGTATAAGATAAATCAAAGGGTTAATTTTTTGAAATAAATAGTTTTGAGCTTGAATGATTTTTTTAGCTATATAAGCTGTCCACCAAGCTGTAGCAATAAATATATCGTTCTTTGTTATACTTAACTTTTTACCGTATCTGTTATTTGCAAAGGTCAACTGATACTTATCATTAGAATCTTCTCCTAACGGTATATTTTTATAGCTTGAAAAATCCTCGATAATTTCATTTGGAGCTCCATCTGTAATTATTACTCTATAATGATAATTATTGGGCAGTTTCCCTTGTAATTCCTTAAAAAAGGTTATTGCTGTAGAAATACCCCCGAATACATCCCTTTTATTAATCGATGGTAACAAAAGATTTAATCTATAAAAGGTATATTTACTATTTTGTGTATCAATATGGGTAATCTCTGGAATTCCTTCTACATCAATTTCAGTTGAAAAACAGCCTTCTTTCTTAATATTGATAGTTGGAACTAGCGTATTTAAAGATAGATTCTTGTTATAGAAAGGGTCGCCTATTTTCCAATACTTTTCGTATACTTTTTCTGATGCTTTAAAATCACTATCAGCAATATAATTACCTCGAGTTTTTGATTCATAGTGATATAATTTTACGTTTGGATCTATGATATTACGAAGACCCTTCTCGTATGCACGAATACAAATTTCTACATCGCCACCGCCTACAATAAAACTTTCATCAAAATTTCCAATATGATAAATAGTTTTTTTCGATATTGCTAAGCATGCCCCAGTTGAAGCTAAAACATTTCTCGTTACCAATGGTGAGACAAATGGAGTGTGAGTATGTAACAGATTAGTCCCTTTATATACATGATCCGCAAATCCATTCATACCAACTACTACACCTGCATGTTGAATAGTATTATCCTCGAATAACAAAAGTGCTCCAACTGCACCTACATCTTCCTGCAAAGCCTTTTCACTTAAACGTTCTATCCAGTCAGGTGTAATCACCTTAGTGTCATTATTCAAAAAGATGTAAACTTCACCTTTTGCTTCTCTTATTCCGTGATTGTTTAGTTTTGACCAATTAAATTCGTAATTTGCCTTAATTATTCTGATATTATTATACTTCCTCTTAATCATTTCAAAAAATTGAAATGTTTCTTTTTTTTCCGAATTATTATCTAAGATAATAATCTCATAATTGGTATAAGTAGATACATTTAAAATACTTTCTATACATGTTCGCAAATAAGTGACTCCATCTTTTGTAGGAATAATGATACTCACTAATGGAACAAAAGTAGGCAAACTATATCTCACATTATAAACAAATAAATAACTTCCGTCCTCAACTATTGCCTTAATACCCAACCTATCGAGATGAGCTTGAACAGCTTTCTTTCCAGCCTCATGAGCATATAATTTGCTATTCGGATTTTGAGCAGTTGAATTTTGAGACATTCTCCAATGATATAAAATCTTAGGGATATGTACTATTTTCTTTGCTTTTTCTGTACACCTAAGTATCAGATCGTAATCTTGAGAGCCATCATATCCTTCTCTAAACCATCCAACTTTATCTAGAAGCTCTTTTTTTATAACAGATAGATGCGTTATATAATTGTANNCCTTAGTGTATCGGGACTCCAATCTGGCTTAAAATGCGGATCAAGTCTTTTAGTGCCATTTTCTGATATTTTGTCTTCATCAGAATATATAAAATCTGCATCAGGGTTTTCATTTATTGTCTTAACTACTTCAAATAATGCAAAAGGAGCTAATAAGTCATCATGATCCAACAAAGCAATATAATCACCTGTTGCTAA
>DAXV01000005.1:542-10542 GCA_002506595.1 Acidilobaceae archaeon UBA158 | reverse complement strand
AGTACAATAGATTTAGGTTAAATTTAAATATTTTTATTTTTAAATTATTTTTAAATATTTTTATTTATAGTTTATTTGGCAGCTTGAGCTTGTCCCGACTTGTGTGAAAACGCTTATCCTATAAGTACTTCCTGGTTGTAATGATACAGTACTAACAAATACAGGTGATGCCTTTCTTGGAGGAATCGTTATAAGCAAGCTAGTATTACTAGCAATTTCTAATCCATTGATATCATAAACATATACAGAGGTTATAACTGCATTAGATCTCCCAATATTTTGTACTAGAGCTGTAATTGTTACTAATCCATTGGAATTTTGATAATAAAAGCATTGTACTACACTAATACTTTCATTGGTTATTTGAAAGCTAGATCCTCCTATGAGATTTACAATCTTAGGAGAGCTTATAGCTATTAGAATTGTCATTGCTACGATTAAAGCAAAAATAATAATTGCTTTTTTTCCGTTCTCCTTAGGTATTGATATTTCTGGTAATTTAGGGAAGCGCAATGCCTTCACCAATATTAATATAGTTTATCAGAGTATTACAGGCGTGAGGGTATACTCATAATGAAAAAAGCTCTTCCATAAAGTAAATTATATAAGTTTTATTATTTAATTGTAAGTTGAGGAAACCAAAATGCTAACTAATCAAAAATTATTATTATATAAATTATTATAAGGGTGGGATTTTGCCCGATAATAAATTATATGTGACTGCAAATGTTCATACGGCAAAAATGTTAAAAAGGCTCTTTAATACAGTTAGTATGTTATTCATAGTAGTTGGTATAATAGGTGTTTTATTTCTGCTATTAGGCATTGGAAACATTTTTTACTTTACCTTAGGTATTTTACTCATAATTTTATCTGCCATAAATACTCCTCTACCTATTACACTTAGTTACAGAATTGTTGGAGGGTGTGAACTCCCTTTCAGGATAATGATGTTATTAACATCAAGAAATCAAAATTTATTTTCTCGAGTATATTATTATCATCGATCTTATCAAATAGAAAAATTATCAGGAGGTGTGATGCAATGAGCCAGCCTCAGCCTGATGCAAATAATGAAAGTAATAATGAGAAAGACTCTGTAAAAGATGTTGCTGAGGCATTAAGGGATGCAGCTTCACAACTAAGAGCTATCATTAATGATTTAACTAATCCATTATTGAGAGTTAGTTTACAATCTCAAAGTGAAGTAAAAGAAAGTCAACAAAAAGGAAGTCAAGTGCATCAAAGTCAAACACAACAAAAAATGCAAGAAAAAGAGTTTTATGAATCTGCACCTCTTTCAGCGGCATATGAGGAAAAAGCTCAGCAAATAATACCGCAAAAAATTCAAGAAAAGGTCCAAATAAAAGAAAAAATATCAGAAGGAAAAACAGAAGCTAAAAAAGATGCATCATCTATCTTTAAGCTGCTTTCACTTATTTCAGAGTTATATATGATGCCAAAAGAATTTTTTGAGCAATTGATAGATGCAATGAAATCTTTAGGTTATCTAACTCAAGAAGAAGCTGAAGCAACAAAGAAGCTTATAAATGCAATGAATTTGGCTAATAATAAAGGACTAAGTCCTAGTGAATCCCTTGCTTTGATATCTTTGATGTTAAATGAAGTAAGCAAGGAAAATAATGATTTAATAAAGAATTCGTTGCAAGAAATAATTGTTAATAAACTAAAAAAACAAGAGGAGGCTAGATAATGAGTGATGTTCCAATTAGCCATACAATATTTCTCTTGGTCACTGTTATTTTAGCAAGCGCTGTAAGCGCTGTAATAATTGCAAAGACTTATCAAATTATCTCATCGTATAATCAAAATGCAGAAGCAATAAGTAACCAACTATCAACTTCTCTTAGCATAATTTATGGATATTATAATAAAAGCATTAATGGTTATGTTATTTATGTTGTAGATAATGGCATGGAAACTCTAACTCAAGCTTCACTATCTAGGACTTATATATATTTAGGCTCAATAAATTCTACAATGAGTTTCTATATTTATAATGAAAGTGGTGGTTTAGGTACTTGGAATGTGTACAAAATAGTAGGAAGTAATAATGGTAATATTGTACCGGGTTCTACTGCAGTAATTTATGTATATACTGGAATTAACTTTGGAAATACATTTAGGGTTATAATAGCTTTGCCAAATGGGCAAACATTTTCTCAAATAATACAATCTGCACCGTAGTGATATGCAATGGGGGTAGAAGTTGCTGTAGGCATGGCTATAGTTGCTATAGCAATGGTCATAGTATTAGGATCTCTGGCATATTTAATATTGGCAGGATATAAAATTGAAGCTTCAATACCAAGTATTAGTATACCTCCTGAAATAAAAATTAGCGGAGCTTTACTTGAAAGCGATAATCAAACGCTGTTAGTAAATATTACGAATATAGGATCAAATGTTATATATGATATAAAAGATTTTGATGTTATTGTAAACTACAATTCTACAAATGGAAACCAAGTAGTTGAGCTCTTTATGTATAATTCTACTTGGTTTCCAATAAAAATCTATGTAGGTTCCTATAGTTCTCAATACGTTCCTGCAAATGGTATATTACCAGGAGAAACTTTGGAAATAGAAATAAAACTTCCTTCGCCAGCAAACAGAAACTATCCAATAGTAATTGTGGTGTCTCCCCTAAAAGGAGAACAGGCTATTTATACCTATTAGGGGCTAATTTAGGTGGAACGATGTGCAAATACTTAGCACCAGTAATGAAGAAATCGATCAAAGGCTTGCTGGAGGAATACCGCATCCAAGTTTTATAGTTATTGAAGGTCCTCATGGTAGTGGAAAAACTGCAATATCTTTATTATTCGCTCAAGCATATTTGCAGGCTAATCTAAGGGTTACTTATTTTACCAGTGAAGGAGATGGTTATAGCTTTGTTTTAAAAGCACAACAATCTGGCTTTAATATAATAGACCATTATTTGAAAGGGAAGCTTTTTGTTTATAGTATGAGTGTAGCTATGTCAATAAGCAATGATTTAGCAAATATAATGTTAAGAAAAATAACTGATATATTGGTTAAAAAAATTGTAGATACAGAAGCAATTGTTATTGATAGTCTTTCATATCTTGCAGGTGCATCAGCAGATTATATAAGATTGGCAATTGAAAGCTTTAGAAGGGTTTCTGATGAGGGGAAAAGTATTATAATAACAGTACATCCTGATTCTCTTCCTCAAGAAGTTGATCTCATGATGAAAAATTCAGCAGATGGTTACATAAAGCTAAACGAAACGAGCATTGCTGGAAGAAGGTTAAAAGTAATGACTATTATAAAGCTAAAAGGACTTCAGTCAGGGGCTCAGACAAATATAACATTTGATGTTGATCCGGCATTTGGTATAAAGGTTATTCCAATAGTTGTTTCATAGGTGTTGTTATAATGAGCATAAAACTTAACATATTAAAAAGAGGTAAAAAAGAAATTAAAGAAGCTAAGATTCCAGATTTTGGTGAGAATCCACCTTATCTTGAGAGTTATATAAAGAGTTTAGAAAATCCTCCAACAATAATTCAAAGGCCTGAATCAAGTATGAGAAAACTCAAGGAATTTAACTTCGTATATCCTATTGGTGGAGGAGTTTTTATACATATCTTATCTGTTAAAGGAAGCGATATGGGAAAATATATAGTTATTGAGCCACCAAAACCACCAGAAGCGTTAATGAGACTAATTGATATTGCATTGGCAGATCAAATCAAAGGAGAAGCTCCTGAAAATGCAGAAGAAAGGGCTAAAATTCTGCTTATGCTGATAGATAATGTAATTGTTCCAAGTGAAAAAGAAGTTGATTATAAATCAATGCAAGACAATTTTTACATTAAAAAAATTTATGTTAAAAAAGATACAATCGATTATGTAAAATACCATATAATTAGAGATAAAATAGGTGTTGGCGTGCTTGAGCCGTTCTTAAGGGATCCGTATTTAGAAGATATATCTAGCAGTGGTGTGGGGCCTATATATGTTGTACATAAGATATTTAATAGGCTTGTGAGTAATTTAGGATTTAATAACCAAGATGAGTTGGATTCTTTTGTATTAAGGTTAGGAGAAAAAATAGGAAAACCTATAAGCAGAGCGAGACCAATTATAGATGCTTCTTTACCCGATGGAAGCAGAGTAAACATAGTATTTGGCTCAGATGTAAGTTTAAATGGAACAAATTTTACAATAAGGAAGTTTTCTAAAATCCCAATAAGTATAACCCAATTAATAGACTGGGGAACTATAGATGAGAAGATAGCAGGTTATATATGGATGTTATTGAGAGAAGGTATGAGTGGTTTCATTTGTGGAGAAACTGCTTCAGGAAAAACTACTGCATTAAATGCTATAGCCGCTTTTATTAAACCTTCACATAAAATAGTTACTATAGAAGATACAGCTGAAATACAGCTTCCTCATCCAAATTGGACAAGAGAACTTGCAAGAGATACAGGAAGGCCAGAAACAAGTGTTACGCTATTTGATTTGCTTAGAGCCGCACTAAGACAAAGGCCTGATTATATAATAGTAGGGGAAATAAGAGGTGCAGAAGGAGCAATAGCATTTCAGGCAATGCAATGTATAAGAGATGGACATATTATTCTTGAGAATGATATTAAAAGCATAAAGGATATTTTTGATTATTATAAGAAAAAATACGGAAGCATATTTGTTAATAATAAAGAAATTGTGCCCATTAAAGATAAGAACCTAAAAATACCTGCATATAGCAATGATGGAATTAAAAATGCTGATGTTATAGCAATAGCAAAAATGCCTAAAGAAAAATTAATAAAGATAGTGTTAGACGATGGAAATATATTTGAAGTAACTAAAAATCATAAGTTTATAACTAATTTGGGTGAGATAGATGCTCAATCAATTTATAAGTTGTTTAAAATTGGTAAAGATGTATATATAAAAAGAGTCAAGAATTTTGAAAACAAATTGCATAAAGATACTAAATTTAGAAAAATTAAATTAAATATATCCAGTTCAGCATTTTGGTATTTTATCGGTTTTATCATGGGGGGAAAACTTAAGTATATAAATAATCATTTTATTTTAGAATCTGATGTTAAACTAAATATAAAACTGATTAAGGATTTACCAATAATGGGAATAAGAGAAAGTAATGATGGATCTATCGGATTTAAAACAGAATATTTACTTGAGCTTTATTTAGTAGATTGGTTGATAAAGAATGGATTTATTAAAATAGATAATAAAGGTAATATAGCTAAGAAAATACCTAAAATACAAAATAAGGCATTAACGCCTTTCCTTTTAGGCTTAATTGATGCTTCTGGAAAAATATTAGATGATAAGATAGTAATCAAGATAGATGACAAAATAATTAATTATAGTAATCAAGATAGTGTTATTGAAATGATAGATGCAATTAATAATAACTTTGAAGATATAAACTTAAATTATGGTAAATCTTTAACTTCTCAAGTTTATAATATTATAGATAAAAACGATATAGAAGTAATGAAAAAAGGCAATGAAAAAGAATTAATAATTAAAGGAGCTCTATTTCAAAGATTAATAAAAGAGAAGGAGAATATATTAAATCATAAAATAGATGCTCTTACTGATATTGAACTAGATTATATTGAAGTTAAAAAGGATAAACTTTATACGACATTAAAGAAGTTATGGTTTTCTGGATATATGTTTTCTACAGATCTAATAAAATGCGATGATAGATTGGTTTATTTAGATAATAGAGAATATGCAAAAGTAATTCAAGTTGAAGAGGGTAATTTTGATAATACATATGACTTAGTTTTAGATGGTGCTCATTACTATATAGGATACAATGACGGTTATCCAATACCATTAGAAGATACTGGCCATCCAGTTATGGCGACATTCCATGCAGGAGATTTAACTAGGTTAATTCAAAGACTTACCGGACAACCCATAAACATACCAAAGCCATATATGGACAATCTAAATTTTGCATGGTTTCAAGCTTCAACATATTCAAAGACAGGCTTGCTAGTTAGAAGGCTAATATCATTATATGAACTGGTTGGTTATGATCCAAATAGAGATCAGATGAGTGCTATTCCAATATTTAATTGGGATCCGAGTACAGATAAGTTCCTATTTTCAGGAAAGGGATCCTCATATTTATTAGAAGAAAAGATAGCAAGGATGAGAGGTCTAAGCAGGAAAAACTTTGGTTTGATATATGATGAGCTAGAAATGAGATCAAAATACTTGAGAGAGCTAGTTAACCGCAAGATTTTTGATTATTACAAGGTATTTAAAGCAATTACTTTTGCTGAGTCTGTAGGAATAGAAAATGCACTGAAAAAGCTCCTCGAAGGAGGCCTTGAGTTAAATGAGTAAATTAATAAAAAGTTTTATAGCATTAAGACTAAATAAGTTCATTGTTATCTCGATTGTATTGATCATAATTGGTATCACCATGATAATAGTTCTAAGAAATGATTTAGTTGAAGGCTTTTTAATTGTGATTTCCGGCATACTTGTTTATTTGTCTTACTATTTTAAAAATAGAAGTTATGTTAAAATAGACTTTGATTTTCTATATTCAATTTTACATATGTATTCCATTTCAACAGGTTCACAGCCACCAGGAGTTATATTAAGGACAGTCGGCGATGGTCCCCATGGAAAATATTCTAAGGTTTACAAAAAAGCCGGCGAACTATCTAAAAAATGGGGGTATACAGTTCCTGAATCTGTTAATCTAGTAGCTATGCAAGAGAAGAATAAGGCGTTTAAAGAATTTTTAGAAAGATTTGCACTTGTATCTTCAGTAGGGGAAGAGCTGACATCTTTTTTACAAATAGAATTCAATACATTGAAGGCTACATTTGAAAACACATATAATAGAGCATTAGAGTCATTAAATGTTTTATATGGAGTATATGCATCTGTTATGGTTTCTGTAATATTTGCAATATCTACCATGCTTATGCTATCTTTTTTCTTTGGAGGAACGAGCCTTAAGATAATATTAGTTGGATATATTGGGGCAATATTTGCAATATCTATTTTGGGATCACTTGTTGTAATTAAAGCGCCAAAGGATTATTTTGAAGCTAAGGCTTCTAGAAATCCAACAGCTAGATTTGCTGACGTTTTGGCAATAATTGGTATTATAATAGGCATAATAGTATCTTATTACATAGTTAGAATTACGCTAAACTATGTTACATTAGGCCTCTCATTAATTGTAATTGGCCTTTTGTTAATTCCGTCTGGATATATAATAAATGATATGGAAAACATAATTGATGGTTACGATACTTTCTTCCCAGTATTTATTAGAAGCCTTGGTACTTACCTTTCTCAAGTTCCAAATCTAAAAGAGGCAATAAAGGAAATATCGAAAGTAGAACTTGGAAAGCTCAAAACAATCTTAAAAAGATTGAACTCGATGTTAACCTTAGGAATTGATAGTGATATTGCTATGCAGAAATTTGGATTAGAAACGAATAGTGAAACAATTTATAGGGGATTGAAGATATTTTCTGATTCAAATAAATATGGTGGAAAGTTATTAGAAGTTGGTACCGCGGTATCTGATTTCGATAATATGATTCTATCTTTAAGACAAAGGAAGCTACAAATTTTCGGTAACTTCTTTACAACTTTAGTTATAATGCATGCAAGTATTATAGCTATCTTAGAATTTATGGCATTAATTACTTCTTATTTTAATTCACTTTTGATACCCTTAAGCTCTGGTCTTTCTCTAGCATTTCCAGGGTTCATATCACCTCAACCTGGTATGGTCGTTTTATTAAACATGGGTGCAATTGCATTTTCAATAATAATAACCATTATAAATTCATACATCTTAGCTGTAACTAAAGTTGGCAGTATAAGATCAATATACCTATTTTTGGGAGTAATGTTTATTATAACTGGTATAACGTTGGTTGGGATTAATGCAATAACAATGTATATGTTTCATCAATTCAATATTTCTATCTTGCCAAGTGTTTGATATTAATTAAACTAATATAAGAAATACATAAAATATCAATACAATTAAAGTTAAACTAAGAAAAATTTTTNNTAAGAAACCGAATTATTAATTAAATAAATATTCGATCTTGATATATGAAGTCTTAATAAATTAGCTTATGAATTAAAAGTTTTTCTTCTCGATTTAACATTTTGCTGATTATAAAAATTATTTGAATTTTAGTTTTTAATATCATTATATAGGGAACTTTTTTAAATTATATCATGCTATTAAACTAAGATTAATATTTTTATGTTACTATTTTATTAATTTTTATTATTTAAAATATAATTAACTTAATATTGAAAAGGATTTATTATAGTTAGTTTTAGAGGTAAAATATTTTAAAATTTGACTTTAAGCTTACTTTTCTATTTTATTAATAGCTTTGATTTATAAAATTAAGGTATGCAGTTGAAATTATAAAAACAATTTAATAAAAAATAAAAATTTAATAGTTGAAAATTGTATTTGAAAAAGGAGGTGGTTCTTTAATGAGCGAACCAATATTAGTTGTACATGCTGGTGCAGGCACTTGGAAAAATGTTGAAGATATAAATCAGATAGTAAATGTATTAAAGGATTCTTTAGAAGCAGGCTATAATTCCTATAGGAATGGAAATTGTTTAGATATGGTCACAAATGCTATAGAAGTCATGGAAAATTCTGGTATATTAAATGCTGGCTTAGGAAGTACATTAGATTATTCTGGTAATATAACAATGGATGCTGGTATTGTCGATGGAAATTCTTTAAAAGCTGGGGCAGTTGCTGCTGTAGTTTATCCTAAAAATCCAATAAGATTGGCCAGGTTTATTTTAGAGAAGACACCACATTTACTTATAGTAGGTCAATATGCTGATGATCTTGCTAAAAAAATTAATCTTGAAAAGCATCCAGGTCCATCAGAAAAATCTGTTGAACTGTGGAAAAAATTAAAAAATAATCCAAATGTTGAAAATTTTGTTTTGGAGAGAATAAATGCTGCAAAGCTAATTGGCTATGATACTGTTGGTTCAGTTGCGATTGATAAAGATAACTGTCTTTCATCAGGAGTTAGTACAGGTGGAGTTAGTTTAAAATTACCAGGTAGAGTTGGTGATAGCCCAATTTTAGGTGCAGGATATTATGCAAATAAAAAAATTGCAATTGCTGCAACTGGTATTGGGGAAATCATAATGGCAACTCTTCTTTCATATAAAGTGTCTGAAATTTATGAGAAAAATGAAAATTTAAAAGACTCAATGAATCACGCAATTGATGAAATAAATAAGAATTTTGGTAAAGATGTTGTTGGGATTATAGGAATTGATTATAAGAAAAATGTATATGGTATATATAATACAGAAGCAATGCCATGGGGTTATATTACATTAGATAGAAAAATCGTAATTAAGGGACTTCCGAACAGATGATATTAACATTAAAAATTAAAGCGTTTTAAACAATGACTTGTAACTTAAATCTAAATTTTAATATTGTGGGATTTTTATTAATATAAAATAAATCACAAATAAATTAATAGATTAGTTTATAGTATATTGTTTAATTTACCTATCATTAACTTATATAAGTGTGTTTTTAACATATAATATTTAGCAAGGTGGGAGAGTATTGAGTAGGAAAAATAGATCCTTATCTAAAGGCGCATTNNCCTATGTCAATAATCGAATTATATCCTGATGATGAAGTAATAATAGAAACTCCTGGTGGTGGAGGATATGGCTAATTTCTATTAAATACGCTAATCTTTATTTTTTGAAACTTTTTATAAACATTGCCCACTAAAATTTTATAAACATTGCCCACTAAAATTTTACCCAGTTAAGGTGGGATAATGAAGGAAAAGGATAGGGCTTTATCTAGAGGGGCTCTTTACGGTATAATAATTATCGTTATAATAATAGTAATCATAGGAGGTGTAGCAGCTTATTATGCAACTAGGAAACCTGTCAC
>DAXV01000005.1:0-487 GCA_002506595.1 Acidilobaceae archaeon UBA158 | reverse complement strand
GTTTCATCATTAAGCCCAGTTGCAACATCAACTTATACAACAATAGCAGGAACACCAGTTAATTTTGTATTATCATCATTTACCCCATCAAGTAATAGATATGCATTATTTTATGCAGGTAATGGAAGTGTAATTAATACAACAACACAATACGTTAAAGTAACATATAATTATCCTGGTCATTACCTAGTTTATTATAATGTTTACCAAAGCGGTTCATTAATAGGTTCTTCATTATCAAATCTAATAGAAATAACAGTTGCACCAAATGTTCCAACAAGCCTTCAAGGTTTAGTTACTGTACCAACAATTGTATTTAACGTAACTAGAAATCCAACAGCACCAATTTTCTCAACAGGAGAAACAGTTTATTTATCTGGAGGTTTTCTACAGCCTCCATCTGGGCAAAACATGACAATTTATGAGTATGTATGGAATTTTGGTAATGGTCAAACACAAACTGTTATGGCAAACCAAACAACTTTAT
>DAXV01000024.1:30738-35687 GCA_002506595.1 Acidilobaceae archaeon UBA158 | reverse complement strand
ACTCCAGCACCTATTACTGATAAATTTCTTTCAACCATCTAATTTCCCACACATTTAATAAAAACAAAAGTGTTTAAATTTATTCATTATCATAAACTTTATAATCTTCCCCTTCAGTCAATATATCTTGAATTTGCCCATAAAGGTTTCTTAAACTTAATTCATTAAACACTGATACTGGAATTATGTGGCCAAAATAACCGGTTTCATATAGAGCCTTTGCTAAGCTCAAAGACAAACTTAAAGTATAGCCATCCAATTCTTTAAAATCCCTCAATAATGATTCCAAATAACCTTCTTCATGAAGCCTAGGAATTATTTCATTAACAACCTCTTCGCTTAACAAATCTGATTTACTGATAACGTTTATTTGAGGTTTTTTGAATCTTGTATTAACTGAGCTGGCTAATGTCAATATTGAAACCATATTTGCAGGATTATCAAAAAATACAGAATCCATCAAAAAAATAACAACTGCTTTATCGTTATATACTATTGAATTTAAAACTAATGGCCCTCCAATTCTATATGCGAATAATTCTAGTTGTCCTGGTGTATCAATAATTGTAAAATCTGGTTTGAATTTATCAATTTCATTTCTTATTTTATCTGAATAATTAATTAATGAATCTACAGCACTTACTAGTGAACCATTTGGCCCTAGACCCTTTTCCAAAAAATCTCCTATATTTACATAATTTCTAACATCAACATCTGCATCATAAGGAAGTTTTTCAGCTGCTGGATCGAAATTTACTATAGCCACATTTGCACCTGTTTCTTCCATAACAGATCTCAATTCTCCTGCTAACGTACTCTTTCCAGCTCCTGCTGTTCCAAGTAATATTATATACATCTTTTCACCTTAGAAGGGGACCTCCTGCGCACACATGACCCCGTGACGCGGGGCTAATTCACGCAGGCAGTTTGATCCCTATTATATCATTTTATTAAAAGTTATTATAGTTTATTTTGATTTAATGTAAACCTTTTTCAAATTATGTATCAATGTCGATAATGGTATTTCTACTGGACAAGCTAAATCACATCTCATGCATCCAAGACATAATTGAGAAAGCTCTGCCCCTTTTTCAATCCCTTCAGTTATTGCTGTCCATCCGATACCCATAGGACCTCCATAAACTTTTCCTCCCCACTTATTTGCAGTTATGTCCCATACTGGACAAAATATTTGGCAATTCCCGCATCTGATACATCTTAATTGATCCTTTAAAAATTCATTTTTTGCTGCTTCTTTTCTCCCATTATCTAAAAGTATTAAATGTAATTCTAAAGGACCATGAGCTCCATAAACCCTTTTATGTCCTATATCTCCAGTTGAACTCGGCCCTGATATCATACTTACATATGTTGGAGGATATAATCCAGCATATGATGATTGAACTAACACAACTTTAAATGCATCAATAAGAGTTGGTACAATTTTTTCAATACCAGCAATAGCAATATGTACAGGAGGTAATGTTGTAACTAGCCTAATATTACCTTCATTTTCTATTAAAAAAATTGAGCCTGAATCTGCTGCAATAGCATTAGCTCCACTTATTCCGATTTCTGCATTTATAAATTTTTCTCTTAAAAATGGCCTTATTTTTGCAACTATTTGCTGAGGCGTTTCATCCCCTTTTAATTCTATATTTAGCTTGCTCTTTACTAATTTAATTACATCCTTTACAGTCATATGTATTGCAGGAGCAATAGCGTGCATTGGTTTACCGTTTTCAAGTTGAACTAATAATTGGCCCAGATCAGTTTCCCAAACTTCTTTTCCCATTTCTTCTAAATGTTCTCTAATTCCAACTTCTTCAGCTACCATGCTTTTAGATAAAATTATTCTTTTCTTTTCTCCAACTATTTTATCAATAATATTTAATGCATCTTCTTTTGTGTTGGCATAATATGGATTTCCATTTATAGACTTTAATGATCTCATAACCATATCTATATAATAATCTATATTTGATATGACTTCATTTTTGATGTTTTCGACTTCTTTAGCTAGTCTTACTATATCATCGTGATTGCTTAAAAAATCTAATACTCTTTTTTCAGAATTAGGCACGCTAGATTCCAAAGCCTCTCTAAAATCAGGATCTTTTAAAACTTCGGATATGTTTAATATGGTTTTTTCTAGGTAATTCATTATTATCACCTCGATAATAGCTCTGAAATATCATAAATTGTTGAATTATAATCCTTTGAAACCTTTTTAAGATTTATATAGCAAATGGGGCACATGGTAACAATTTTATTAGATAAGCTGCTTAATTCCTTAACTCTGTTTTTAGCTATTGCATTACTTAACGAAGGAAAAATTGATTCTACAGGGCCTCCGCAACAAAACGTTAATTTTTTACTTCTCATTGCCTCATTTATATTATAGCCTTTATTTAATAATAGAGATCTTGGTTTATCAATTATAGATAACCCCCTTGCATATATGCATGAATCGTGTATAGTTATCGTTTCTTCATTTTTCATGCCATTTTCAATGTTTATTAATTCCAAATAACTCTTTACATCAAAATTAAATTCTTTTATATATTTTGGATAAATATTTTTCAATATAAATGTTGTATGAGGATCTACCGTTATAATCTCTTCAGCGCCAGATTCTTTTAATATATTAAATACTTTTCTTGCATGAATTTCAAACTTTTCTTCATCTCCCATATCATAAAGAAGGACTCCACTGTAAATATCTTTATCATAAAGATAAGAAAATTCTATCTTACTTTTTAATAATAAATTTGCTATATTTAATAAAACTTTGTTTGACCACTCTATTAAGCTAGGTTCAGGTACTATAATTGTGTTTATTAATTTTATCGGAATATTTCTGGCAAATCTTAATGCCAAATATGCACCTTCATCACTCAATTCCATAGCCTTTAGATACACTGATAATGATTCGATATAAGGAATTAATTGATATAATGCGCCTGTATAAAGAACAATTTTCCCTTTTTTATTAAAATTTAGATTAGTGGCCCATTTATAAGCAAAGTCTTTAGGCACGGGTACTGGATATCCAGTTTTTAATGTCAAATCAGCCATAAAATCTATTAATTCTTTAACCTTCAATCAAATTACCCACCTATGAATTACCTTTGAAATTTTTAAATCTATATTCATTTTTAAAAAATTAAATTAATTTAAGATAAATATTTATTTAAACTATTGCTGTAGTTTTTTAAGCAATTGATAGATCTTATTTCCTATTATCATATTACTAGGTATTAATACAGTAGTTCCATCATCTTTCTTTAATATTGTAAACATTGCAGAAACATCTTCTACAGTTCCTTGCTCACCTGCTATATTAACATAATCACCTATTTTAAATGGTCTGGCAAGTAACAAAAACATACCTGCTATAGCTTGGCCTAGAACTGTTTGGGATGCAAATCCAATTACAATACCTAAAAAGCCTCCCAAAGCTACTCCTGAAGATCCGCCCCCTACTGCTCCTGCTATTGCAGATAATAACGCCCCTATTCCTACTATCATCATTATACTTCTAACAGCTCCAGCAGTTTGATGTGGGTATCTTAATCTCATTGACCAATACATAAAATTAGCAAAAGCTCTTACTATAAAGTATCCAAATATTAACGCTAACGCTATATTTATATAAGTCCCATATGGTTTCATTATCAACTCTTCATAATTAAATATTTTACTAAAAACAGATGGTAGAACACTATTTATTATTGCAGAAATTATTATATATATTGCTATCCATAAAATAAAACTGCCTAAACTTTTTGTAGTTTTCTTACCAATCTCTGATTTATTTTCCTGCTCCATATTACTTTGATTATTAGTATTTGATTGAGTGCTCATAGTTTTTCACCATTTTTATAATAAAAAAGTATACATATAAAAATTTTTGTATATTTTCAATTTTTAATTTATGATATTTTAATCTTATAAAAGTTGGAAATTTTTGTATTATTTTCTGCTAATCTTTAAGCTATTATTTAAATTTTAAAAGGAAATAATTATTAAATAATTAATACGAATAAAGGTTAAGTCTTTCTGTTTAATACTTAAATTATTACCTACAAGAATACATCAACATTTTAAAAAGTTACATATCATTACTTGTTGTCCATGCCTTTAAATCTTCATCATAATAAACAACTCCTTTCTTAACCAAAATGTTAAACAATTTTCCGCCGTTTTCTCCAAATTCAGACATTATCAGTTCTTCAACTTCCTTTGGATCTTTTATGGCTATTGTATCAAGCTTTGCCTTAAATCTATTCCAATATTCTCTATCTAAAGCAATCCTTTCATTATCTAAATATAATACAACAGCTCCACTACTTTCAAGCTTTTTAAAATATGCATCAGGATTTCTTAACCATTGAACTTCACTTGAAAATATAACTCCTTGTTCCTTTAATATATCAATGGCAGTTTTCTTTTTAGTCTTAATTTCTTCTTCCTTTTGTTCTTTTGGCGAAGGCTTTTCTTCTTTCTCTTCTTTATCTTTTTCAATACTTTCTATTAGATCTGCGATTCTTGAAGAGAGCTCGTCTATTTTTTGAGTAAATGGATTCAATAAATCTTGAACTGTTTTTTCAATTTTCCTAGACAATTGATCAATAGACTCTTTGTTCAATTGCATATTTTCTCCTTTTTCTGCAGCATCTATGAGTATTTCTCTTATATAATCATTTGTTAATGTATATCCCTTAGATTTAGCTATTTTTGATAATATTTTGTAATCTTCTTCAGGTATTTCTACTTTAATAACAACATTCTTTTTAATGTTTTCCAAATGCATCACCATTTAATTATTTATAATAGAAAGTTAATAAAATGATAACCTATTTCTTTTTCAAACTAATTGTTACTAATGAAAGTCTCTTCTCTTAATAAATGATTCTAAAAGTTATTATAGCTGAATCTGGTAAAAA
>DAXV01000024.1:11691-30613 GCA_002506595.1 Acidilobaceae archaeon UBA158 | reverse complement strand
TAGAAATAAATGGAAAAGTTCTATTAGAGCTGAAATAAATGCTATCTTACTTAATTCATAGTTACTTTTAATAGATTATACGGCTTAGACATCCAATTGTCTGCAGCTATCATATAAATTGATTATATAAGTATTATTTATATTATTGAATTCATAATTATTCAAAATAATTAATGAAAACAAAAATGATTTATGAAGATATAATTTTATCCTATTAAGGACCTTATTCCAAAAACTTTACCTATTAAGTCACCAAAGAAGTAACCAGCTATTGCAGTTAAGAATAACATCAGTAAGCTTTCTATTATTTCCTTTGAAAATCTTTGTGCATGAACTACTGAACTATAATATGTAAAAGAGCTTATCATAACCGTAGCCAGAATTAAGGATATAGAAAAAGCTTCAATTATATTCCTTAACAGCAAGTATGGCAATGCTAAAACAAACACAGTTATCAAATAAGTGAATCCTGTAACAGATGCCCCATAAGATGGCCTAATGCTCTTTTCTTGCTTAGCTTGCAAATAAGCTGCCCCTGCCATAGACAATGCTGCTGAAAACCCTACAACCAGTCCTGCAATTCCTGCAATCAATGTTTTATCTGTAGCTCCTAAAAAGCCCGCATGAACTCCTGAAACCTCAACTATCGCATCTGCCAATCCCAATGCAACATAACTTAAATATTTAACCCTCAAATCTTTAATATCAGATATTATTTGTTTTTCATGAACTTCTTCGTCACTTATTATTTTTTCTAGGATTTTCTTTTGATTTTCATTATCAAATTTATTTAAAAATTTTTTATAATCTTCTATGGTACTAGATTCATTTCCTTCAATAATTTGGAAAGTAAATACTGGTCCAAACAATCTATATAACAACTTAAACATGAAACCCGGTTTTATATCAGGTTTACATTCATGCCCCACTATATCTTTCCAAAAATTATAATGTTCTAGCTCTTGCTTTGATAAATTCATAAGGTGTTCTTTAATCTGTTCATCTTTACTATTTTCGGCTATAGTTTTATATAAAATGTATGTATTTATCTCTTCTTTACAATACTTTTCAGCTATTTTTAAATCTTCTTCAGTAAACATATTAAGCACCTTTGTTTTATACTTCTAAATATTAATTAGCTTATGTGCTTTTTAAGCCAATCAACCATAATTTCAATATATTTTATCCTTGTTTTTGGTTTACCACTTCTTGTTAAATCATGATTTTCTCCAGGAAATAATGCAAGCCTAGTTTCTACCCCTAAGTTCTTTAACGCAGTAAATAATTGTACAGCCTGTTCATATGGGCATCTATAATCTTCTAGCGCATGCATTATTAAAAGAGGTGTTTCTATTTTATCTGCATAAAATAATGGACTTTTTTCCTTAAACTTATCGAAATCTATCCATGGATATTTTACATCAAGCTGATCAGATGCAAAATGCCACCCAATATCACTTCCCCCATAAAAGCTAAACCAATTTGAACAACTCCTTTCCGTAATGGCGGCCTTGAATCTATTAGTTTTTGTAACAATCCAATTAGTCATAAAACCTCCATAACTTCCTCCAGCTACAGCCCCCTTATCTGGATCTAAATTCCTGTTCTCTTTTAACGCACTATCGACAATACTCATTAAATCAGAGTAATCTATTGTTCCATATTTTCCTCTTATATCAGCAAAATCTTCTGCATATGAATCACTTCCATGAGGATTACCATATATTACTGCATAACCCAATGATGCTAAATAATGGAATAAAAAGTTAAATGAATATCCATAGAATGTTTTAGGACCTCCATGAATATATAGTATCCAAGAATTTTTTTCTTTCATTTCTTTTGGCAATAAAATCCAATAATCCAGATCTTCACCTGTTTCTGATTTGGCTTTATAGTGCTTTGATTTTGCTAGATTTTTGCTCTTAACAAATTCATCATTAAATCCTGTTATTTTCTTGGATTTTAATCCGTCGTACAAATAAAGTTCTTTTGGCTCATTATCTGTCATTTGAGTATACGCAATAATAGTTCCACTTTCTGAAATAGAAAACTCATCAATAGTTGCTTCTTCTGGCGTTAATAAACCTTTAAGTCCACCTTTTTCATTTGCATAATAAATATGAACCCTGCCTTGATCACTAATTAAGAAATAAATGTTATTATCTAAAGCCCAATATGCTATTTCATTGCATGAGGGACCTCTAACATCACTATTTATTGAATTTTCTATATTTCTATTTAAGCCTCCCCATACTTGCTTTATTTCATTATTCTTTAAATTTAAAAAATAAAGCTTTGTATGAGTTGCATATCCTTTTTCCATTTTATTTCCAAGAAAGGCAAGCTTTTCCTCTTTTGGACTCCACATAACTTGAGAAATAGAATATCCTTTCAATACACTTATATCTTCTCCATTTTTCAGATTTACTATCCTGATTTCGTTCATATATGGCTTAAGTTCATCATAAGCGTTTACATAAGCTATTTTGCTTCCATCAGGAGAAAAATCATATGAGTTTACCCAAATTTTACTGTTAGTAATTTGGTTTACTTCTCCTTCAGGATATGAAACAGTAAATAAGTTATACGGCCTATCAAATATATATCCTTCTCCATTATAGTATGGAGGTATGCTATCTATAACTAATGCTTCTCTTTTATTATATTCATTCCAATCTTTATTTAATGCTCTAGATATGAAAGCTATTTTTTTATTATCCTTTGACCACTTTACATATGCGTAACTTTGTTTATTTGATGTTAATTCATATTCTTCTTTCCCAATTTTCAATACGTTTAACGAAAACTTCTTTTTACTAACTCTTACAAAAGATATAAGTTCATCGCTATTTGACCAAGCCGGACAAATATCTTTATCCCCTTTTGTTAATGGATAGAATTCATTATTCTCGTATATCCATATGTTGCTTTTTAACCTGTTTTTATTTAAATCATTTTTAGATACAATAAACAAAATTTTTGAACCATTTTTTGAAATCATTGGATTAGAAATTAGAGATATATGAGATAAGTCTTCTAATTTTAATTGAGCGCTCAAAACCTATCCCCACCTCTAATAATATAGTAAAACATTATAAGTATTAGCATAAAAATTAAGAAATAAAAACTTTTTATAATTTAGAAAGTCTTGAATATACTTTTAACAATTCAAGTCCTGATTTAATTCCCGCATCATTTGAGAGTGGGCTATTGTTAAAGAATTCTTCAACTTCTTTTTCTCTATAAATTCCAATAATTGGTATAACATAAGTTAAATTCCTGCCCAAAATTGCTGTGCCTTCAAATGCCTTGTATAATATATTAAAACCTCTAGACTTGAACCATTCCCACCAAATATCTTTTGCATTTTCATTCATTGATGCATTATTTAAATATAATAAATCTTGCATCTTAACATTGCTTTCAGCCCATTCGAGCGCATTTCTTATTACAGATGGATCTGACATAAACATCATTGATCTTAAGAATTTCAGTTTTTCAGAATCTAATACTTCTGATAAATATTTCTTGCTAAGTGTTTCAAAATCATTTGTAACTATTGCATAGGAAGTATAAACAGCTTCTCTTAAATCGGGTTCTACTTCTTTTCCGAACATTTTTGAAAGTTCTTGAGCGAAACTTTTATCAAGTATAGAAAGCCTCCTGGCAATTAATCCTGTTAAGTATTTGTAATTAGGATCTACTTTCTTACTTTGTTTGTTATATTGATCTTTATTATAGCTTATTGCAATATCTTTGAATAGCTTTTTATTTATTAAGCTAAGAGTAAAAAGTTGTGAAGATATTTCATTGACTGGCAAATATGATTCATCATTATAATTCCTTTTTATTATATCTAAATATTCATCCTTATTAGATAAGCCAGATAATAAGAAATTATAATAATCGTTAACTAATCCCCATTTCTCTTTTGAATTCATATTTTCTATTAAGTCTTTATCGATGTTATAATATACCCTGTAAAATCCTGCTCTATCCAAATTTAATTTTAATGATTTTAAATTATCAGTCTTTATGCTAATTTTCTTTTCACTCATTAAGACATCTTGCCTTTTACCATTTATATTCATAGATATCGGAATAATGTAATTCAAATCTTCCAGACCATTTGTTAAAGTAAATCTCTTCTGTTCTAGTAAAATATGATTCCCATCAAATTCAACTTTTACGTATGGATACCCTGGCTGCATAATCCAACTATCCATTATCGATCTAACTGGATATGATGTAGTTGTCTGTAATGAATCCCATAGATCATTAGCTTTTGCATTACTATATTTAAAATGATTTAAATAATTGTTTAATCCTTTCCTAAATGATTCTCCTAAGAAATATTCTATCATCCTTAATATGCTTGCTCCTTTCCCATAACTTATATCATCGAATATACCTTCAATCTCATCTGGACTCTTAACATCTACATGGATTGGATGCGTTGTTGATAAAGAATCTCTAACCATTGCCCCACTTGTCTCATTTATCAAAAAGTCATCCCACATATTCATGTTAGGCATAAATGAATCAACTGCTTTGTAGCTCATAAAAGTTGCAAAGCTTTCATTTAACCATAAGTCATCCCACCATTTCATAGTTACTAGATCTCCAAACCATTGATGAGCTATTTCGTGCGCAACTACTTCTGCAACTCTTTTTAATTGACCCAAATCTGAGTCTTTAGGAACTAATAGTGCAGACTCTCTAAAAGTAATAGCTCCCCAATTCTCCATTGCACCAAAAGCAAATTCAGGAACAGCAATGAGATGCATCTTTGGCATAGCATAAGGTATTTCAAAATATCTCTCATAAAATTCAATTGATTTCTTTGCAACCCAAATGGAAAATTCTCCATTATTTGATTTTCCCGGTATTGTAGCAACTATTATTTTTCCTTTACTCAATTGTTCCCATTTACCAATACCTAGGTATAATAAATATGTAGACATCTTTGGCGTTTCATAAAAACTTACAATTTTCTTATTTCCATCAAATTCTATTTTTTCTATTGGCATATTTGATATAACATCTAAATCTTTTGAAACCCTAATTTTTAATTTAAACGATGCCTTATAATTTGGGTTATCAACACATGGAATCATTTTTCTTGCATGAACCGACTCGAACTGAGTTGATATAACATAGTTTTTATCATCATATTTTGCCTTATATATGCCGACAAGCCTTTCTAATGCCTCTCCTTCAAATCCTATTTCTAATACCCCACTGAAACGACCAGTATTAATTGTTACTCCATTTTCTGTTTGCTTAAATTCGATATCTTTGCCATTAGCTTTTACGTATTTTATTTTTAAACCTACTGCATCTAAGAATACTTGATTATCTGCAGTTAATTCAATTTTCTCAATACCTTCATATTTAGTATCATTAAAATCCATAAATATATCATATCTTTCTATATCAAATCCTTGAATATAGCTCATATTTTTACACCTAGATAAAGTTATAATATTGCTAGAATTTAAATATTGACCATTTCTATATAAATGGCTATCTATGTAAATTATTAATAAATGAAGATTAAAAAGTTAAATAAAGATAAATAATATTATGATTTTATAAACTATGATGAACAAAAATTATATTAAAAATCAAAATAAATTAAACAAAGATAAACATATAGAAAAGTATAAACGTGTCTTATTTGATAAAAATATATAGGGTGAGGATATGTTAAAAAAATATCTATTAATAGCAACTATACTTACGCTTATTGGATTAAGTACAGTGATACCATTAACGTCTAAGGCCGATAGTTTTCAAAATAATTATACTTATAGTTCGAATAATTATATAATAGTTTATCCGAATTCCATATCATTCTTATTTAATGGATCAAAATATGTTAATCATGAAGGTTATGGCAATCTAAGCCTCAATTTATTATTTTTAAGCGGTTCAAAGACATTAATTTTAAACATAACAAAATCTATCAATAGCAATAAATATTCATTAGGCAAAATTAAATTATACTACAATGCGAATGGCGGAGAGGGAATATTAAACTATACTGCTATACATGAATCACAATATTTCAATTCAACAGCTAATAGCTATTTAATAGTAACTGCAAACCCATCAACAAAATTATATTATATTAACTTTTCATTAAATGAGGTTTGGGAAGGCTCATTAAATTTCACAGATAATTCATTAAATGAATTAAATAATTACGAGCAATATATTGTTCAACAGCTTAATATTAACAATAACTTTGAAAACAATTTTGGAAATGACTGGCAATCAAATATGCAGGGAATTCATCAAATTTTTGGGTGTTCATCATTTAATAACTTAAATATAACAGGTTTAAACATAACATATTATAAGGTTGAGATAAATAAGAATTCTTTATATGTTGAGATAAATGCTACATTTAATTCTAGTGTAGTTACACAAAACAATGCAAATAATGAAAGCATCTTAATTAACAATTTAATTAATTATTATTTAAAGCCAAAATATCTCTACATTACATCATATAAACTTACTGAAAATCAAATGCTTAAAGCAAACTTATATGTTAATACAAATATTAATTTAACATCAATGCACATGGCTTCATATTTGAATTCTTTCAACCTAGAAAACATATCACAAATTGCTCAATTTAATAACTCAATAGTCAAAAATGCGTTAAACGCTTCAATGGAAATATATAAATACATAGATAATAATTATGAAATTTTAACTCCAAGTAGCTTATCATTAAATATTTCATATGGTAATAAATTACTTAATTATAGCCTTGAGACACCCAAAATAGCATATAAAGCTTCCACTACTCCTAAAGAAAACCTATTAAGCATAGATTATTTAATTGGGAATGTATCAAATATATTACAACAAAATGGATTTTATCAATTAGCAAATAATATAAATTCTATTAATAACGTAAAAGTGACATTAATTGGTAAAGGTGTAACAGTTAAACCAAACCAAACTACTATAGGTAATTTAAGTCAAGTTAACGTTATAGTTAATAATAATAGTTCAAATGAAACTGCAAAAGTAGCTATCGGAGGAACTGTTGCTGTAGTTTTGGTAATATTAATAGCAGCAATTTTGATAAAAAGACACTTTTGATTAACGGTGTAATTAATGCTAAGTAATAAGCTATTAGCAATAGCTATTATATTTTCTTTTTTTATAATTTCTTCTTTTATGTTTTCTATTTATGGTATCAGTAATAAAACAGATCAAGCAGTTTTAGTAAAAACTAATTTGAGTATGATATACTATAAACCTGGTAAAAATCCTGTAATTGTTCTAACCAATTCATCTCAGACAATTATAGTTAATAAAAATCAATATGAAATTAATGGACTAAACAGCATAAATGCATGTGATTATAATGGGAATTATATTGCCTTAACTGGTTATTATAATGGATCCCCTTCTATCACAATATTTAATAGAAGTAATTATATCATTTATTTATTAAAATTACATTCTTCACCAAATTACATTTATTGTCTCAACAATGAGATCGTATTTTCTGGGTTAAGTAATATTAATCCATATATTGCAATTTTGGAATTCAACAATAGCCAAATAGAATTATATACAGCAGATGCATATCTAGGAACTCCATCTGAAATATATTACTTTAACAATACTTTCTATATAATTTTCAATAATAATAACATTTTACTATTTAAAAATGAAAGTTATATAATAACATTTCCTTCTTCAATAAACATATATAATATATTTACTTATAATAATAGTTTATATTTTGTTGGCTCTATAAATAATAGCTCAACATATGGTTTTTTATATAATACTAATAATAAATCATATGAAGTAGGATTGAATGAATACCAAGGATTTATTGGCGTAGGTGCTAACAATTATAATGGATTTTCTCTATTGTATAGACCTTATTCTACATGGAGTTATTTAATAACAATAACGCAAAATAAATATGTTTATACAACAATGATCGGTCTATCATATCCATTCAGCCTTAATTATGAAGGAGATTACGATAAGGGTTTATGGTTTACAGGAGAAATGACCATAAATAATAATGATTATCAAGCAGGTTTTTACATTAATGGGACATTAAATGGTTATATAGGATATAAAATACCTATTGGATATACTATATCTAATGATCCCATAGTTTCAAAAGGTTTTATTAAAGAAATCAATATCATATACCAAAAAACAAATATTAATATAACTCAATCAAATATTAAATTCAATAAAATAATTAATACTCCAATAATAACTAGTAGCTTAAAAATAACATATTTAAATTTTTATGTAAATAAGTACATAATATTGGGAGAATCTTTACTAGTCTCAATATTTATTGGCTTAATAATATATTGTGTTTTAGCCAAAAGCTATAAATGGTCCTGCTTTTAGAAAAATGGATTTTTATATGATAAAATTACATCAACTACTTCAGGTCTCATTATATATTCTGATGGTCTTTCTCCTTTCATTATCATATTTCTTATTTGAGTTCCACTAATTCTAACTCTATCATCCTCAGAATGAGGACAAATCTTTTCATTAGTCATAGTTTTACATTTTTTACAATAAAATGCTTCTCTTATAAACAAGGGAGTTATACCTAAATCAGGAAATTCTTCGAAGATTTTCCATGCTTCATATGGATCATAATAATTTCCAACACCTGCATGATCCCTTCCAATAATTATATGAGTCGCCCCAAAATTTTTCCTAACAATTGCATGATGAATTGCTTCCTTAGGTCCTGCATAATTCATTTCCATTCTTAAAATACTAAACACATAGCTATCTTTTTGAAAATAATTTACCAACAATGTTTTATAAGAGTTAACTATAACATCATCTATAAAGTCTCCTTTTTTCTTCCAACCTAATAATGGGTTAATAAATAAGCCATCAACAAATGTTAACGCTGCCTTCATTACATATTCATGACCCATATGAGGGGCATTTCTAGTTTGAAATGCTGCTATATTTTTCATATTCAAATGTTCAAACAAAACTCTCGTATCTTTAGGGAACAATCTTACATTTTCATAGATTTCAGGAATATCTCTTAACAAAGTAATAGGTCCTGATATAATTTTATCCTTTCTATTATATATTTTTTCTACACCTGGATGTTCATCAGATTTAGTTTTATATATATAATAAGCATACTCTTTTTTATCCCATGAATAAATTTCTTCTATCCTCAATATAGCCATATTTATATTGTTATAATTAAGAACAACTTCATCTCCTTCTTTTATACTAGCAATACATTTATTATCAACGTCTAAAATTATTGGTATAGTCCAAGGTATATCATTTTCCAATCTCATATTTTTTAAAACTGATATATAATCATTATATCCCATAAATCCTTCCAATGGTGAATATACTCCATGAGCAATATTTTCAACATCATAAGCTCTACCTTCACTTATGCTTATTTTTAACATATTTTCTGCATCTTCTTGCAACCTTTCTAGGCTTTTTCCAATTCTTGTCCTATCTATTAACTTCCCTCCATGAGGCTTAGAAACCATTATTTCACCACTATATATATCCTAACTTTTTCAATCTTTCTATTATCTCCTTCTTCTCTTCTTCAGAAATATTTGAAGATATCTTTTCTTGTTCCATGCTTGAAACAACATCTCTTAATACATAAATAACGAATTGAGAAACACTTGTAAAGCCAGTACCATTTATTAAATTCTTTATCCTATCATACAATGTAATTGGTATTGACACAGTTGTATATCTTGAATTAGGTTCACCTACTCTCTGCTTCATTATCTCACCTTTTAATTAAATATAATTAAGAGTTTAATAATATTTAATTAAAAAAGTATATACAACGTAATATAGGTTATACTTAAATATGAGAAATAATAATTTACTGATTGATGAAAATGAAATGCCTTAATAAAGGTTTAGTATTTTGGCTTACAGGTTTATCCGGTAGTGGTAAGACAACTATTGGAAACCTAGTTAAAGAAAGATTAAGAAAAGAGGGATATATGGCAGAAATTATAGATGGAGATTGGTTTAGGCAAAACATAGATCCAAATGCCGGTTTCACAAAAGAAGAAAGAAGAAAGCATTTAATAAGAGTAGCAAATTTTGCAAAAATTTTAGCAAGAAATGGTATAGTAACAATATGTACCTTCGTTTCTCCATATGAAGATATAAGAAATGAGGTAAGAAACATTATAAAAAGTGAAGCGAATTTTTATTTAATTTATGTTAAATGTAATATTGAAGAGTGCATAAAAAGAGATCCAAAAGGATTATATAAGAAAGCCTTAAAAGGTGAAATTAAAAATTTTACAGGAATAGACGATCCTTATGAAGAACCAAACAATTATGATTTATTATTAGACACAGTTAACAATACTATAGAAGAAAATGTAAAGAAGTTATATGAATTTATAAATAAAAAAATAGACGAAATAGAAAACAATTATTAATTTTATAATTTATAAAATTTTTTATTATATATAAAATAATAAATTTACATGTATCCTAATCTCTTTAATCTATCTTTAACTTTTTCTTCATCTTCCTTAGACATGGTTTCATTAACAGATTGATCTAATAATTCATTTAGCATAAATTCTACTAATTCATCTACAGTATTAAATGTACCTTGTTCTTGGATATATTTTTTAACCTTCTCGTATAAATCTTTCGATACATAAACCGTTTGTTTCTCTTGACTCATATTAGCCACCATAATAATAAATAATCATGCGGAGTATTAATTTTTATCTATCTTTAAATCTTAAAAATAAAAAACTTTTTAAGAATTGAAATTAAAATTATCTGGATATAAGTATAAAAGGAGGAGGAAAAAATATGGGTAATTTAGGCGTAAAGCCAACTATTAACAAACCATGCAAAGCAGTATCTATTATGAGCGGAGGTCCTGATTCAACTTGCTATACTGCTTTATGGCTTTCCAGGGGTTGTGATATACATGTATTAAGTTTTATCTATGGGCAAAAAGGCAATAAGGAAGTTGATATAGCAAAACATATGGTTAAAAAATTAAATGATTTGTCAAAAAAATTTAATAATTATGGGATGATAGTTGAGCATAAAGTTGTTGATATGTCGTTCATGAAAGATCTATGGAAAGATACACAATTAACTGATAATAACGTAAAAGTGGAAGAGTTTTATATGCCTAATGTTGTCGTACCAATAAGAAATGTAGTAATGCTATCAATTGCAACTGCATATGCTTATAGTATTTTGCAAAACTATAAGGGTAATGTTTATGTAATTTATGGATCCCATTATGATGATATAAAACCCAGAGAAGATACTTATGAACCATTTTATCCAGATTGTAGTCCAGAATGTATAGAATCTTTACAATCTTCTTTTAGAATATGCCACTTCAGAGGTGATAGGAGTATTGAAATATGGTCTCCTAGCAAAGAAGGATATAAGAAATCTGATTTAATAAAAACTTGTTATGAAATATTAGGAAATTCTATATATGATACTTGGAGTTGTTATTTAAGTGAAAAATATCATTGTGGAAAATGCGAATCTTGTAAAAATAGGCATAACGCATTTATAAAAGCAGGTTTAAAGGACTGTACGAAGTACCTTAATCCAATAGATAATACTTATATCAAATTAGATGACTATTACATAAGCAAAGATTGCATATAATAATTAAGTTAAAACATTGCGCCTTAAGATTTTTTAATCTTATAATAAAAGGAAACATATCAAAATAATAACTAAATTACTATGCAGAACTATTATATATATTTTCTTAATCTTTTTTTCTTAATCAATTTATAATTATATTTTAATAAAAGAATAGGAATTATAAATGGTAATAATTTAGGTAAACTTTTTAGTGAATCTAATGCTATATGCCTTATCAAATCATCATCAGGATTAATTCTATCTCTATGTATAATATAATATGTATCATACTCTCTTACATGAATGCAGCTTCCATCTATTAAAGTTTTCCTCCAATCGAATTTCTCTCCATTAAACTCTCCAAACGACCTTTTATATCCAAATTCCTTCGGATGTATAATGTTTACCTTTTTTATTAAAACATGATAATGAAATGGTTTATTATAAAGATACCTTTCTACTTCAATCCATTCAAGCTTTGAATTCAGTATTTCTGATACTGTTTCCATATTTGAAATCTCCCAATTTTATATGTCATATAAATTTATTTATTATTTGATATATAGATTTATATAATATATTTAATAAACATATTTTAAATTAAAAAACATCTTTTTTATAATATTTTTTATAATGCAATTTAAAATGTTTATTTAAAGCCTAAACTTTACTTTATTATATGATTAAAAATGAGCATTAGCTGCGATAACAAAATAGTGAAAATTATAGAAAGCCTAATAAAAAAGGGACTTGGTAAGAATTGTATCGAATCAATGCTATATTTTGATTATAAAATATCTATTAGTAATGAAGATTTCCTTAAGTATTACGATATAGCATTTAATTGCCTATATGAAATTAATAGTAACTCCATTTGTAATAATGATATAGTTAAAGATATAATATTGTTAATATTTAAAGGTCTTGATGAAAAAACAATAAAATTTGAAATTTATAAGAAATATTCAATGCACAAAAATAAAAACGGAGATTATATAAGATTAACGCTAAGAGATATAGATAATTATTATGAACTTTCAAAGAAATGCCTATATTATAAAAAATTAAATTCTGGAAAATAAATATTTAATCTTTAGACACCAATAATGATTTGGCGATAAATTTGTCATTGGATGTAAAATCTTTATTGAAACTCCCTGAAAATAAAAAGGAAGAAACGTTAAAAAATGTCTTTTCATCATTATTAGGATTACAACAAGAACAGGTTGTTAATGCATTAACTGATTTCATAAAAGAAGTACAAAAATATGCTAATGATGATCAATATAAAGAAATTTGTAAGACTAATCTAAAAATAATTTCTTCATTACCTGAAAATGTTGCTAAGCAGGTTGTAATGATGAGATTACAAGCACAAAATAATTTGCCGGAAAGCATGAAAAATAGAGATAAAAAGGTATTAAATGATGCTATAAATGAATCACCATATAAGGAAAAAATACTAAAGCTGCTAAGCTAAATCTTTAAAACAATTTGAATCATATATATTTAAAACTGTTTTTAAGTCTCTTAAGGCTATTTCTGGGGGCATAGGGACAGGTGTTTCATTAATTACTGAATCTATAAAGCCTTTTAGTTCATCTTTTATTGAATCTGTGTCTGGTATTTCAATTCTATTATTATTATAAATAATATCGCCAAACCTTCTTACATATCTAGTTTTACCTGATATTTCTACTTTCCTCGTATATGGATCTTCATATATTGTTCCTTTTTCTCCATAAATTTCAAAAGCTGGAACTAATGGTGAATTATTCATCCCCCAGCTAAAAATTAAAGTACCTTTTGCACCATTCTTAAAGTTAATTAATGCTATACTTGTATCTTCACCTTCCATATCTATATAAGTTTTATAATTTATAGAGCATATCTTATCATAACTTCCTCCTAAGTTAAGCATAGCATCTACAAAATGTATCCCTCCATCTATTAGAGCACCTCCACCCATTGATTCTTTATTTTTTCTCCAAGTTCTTGGCTGATTATAAGTAGAATATCTAACTATAATTGAATATATTTTCCCTAACTCATTATTAGTTATCTCAACAGCCTTCCTTATAGAAGAATCAAAATAATAATTTTCTGCAACCATAAATTTTACCTTACTTATTTTAGCCTTTTCAATTATTTTATTTGCTTCATCTACAGTTCTTGCAATAGGCTTTTCTAAAATCACATGTTTTTTTCTTTCCATAGCCTTAATACTCATATCCAAATGAGAATCATGACTAACAATTAAATCTACTATATCTACATCTGAAGACAAAACTTCATCATAAGATGTAAATATACCAGAAGCCATAAATTCTTTTCCTAGATTTTCTGCCTCGTTTTTATCCGAACTAAATACATATATTTTTAAATCATATCCTTCTTGCTTTAACTTATTTAATGCATATAAGTGAACCCTACCAAATCCTCTGCTACCTACTACTGCAATTTTCAAAACTAACACCATACTTTTAATTACAAAAGAAAATTAAATAATTAACCTATTATTTTCTATAAATCTTTGCTAAAAATTCAATTAAACCTCTTAAACCTATCAATGCACCAGATAAACTAAATGACATTGCTAATACTAAGATCCATAAGTTTTCATAAACTTTACCGAAATATGTTAAAACAAAGGAAAGAAATAACATAAAAATCCCAATCAAAATTTCTTTAAAATATTTTTCCATTATTTTCACACCACTTAATATAACCAGCATGCGACCTCATGATCTGCGCTGATTTCTTTTAATTCAGGATTTTGTTCAAAACATTTCTGAGTTGCAAATGGACACCTATCATAAAATGGACAGCCATTTGATATTACTTTTCCTTCTTCCTTAACATTTATAGTTTTATATGTATCCTTTAAAGTTGGATCAATTTTTGGATATGCTTCCAACAATGCCTTAGTATACGGATGCAATGGATCAGTTAAAACTGTTTTAGCGTTTCCAGACTCTACAATCTTACCTTTATACATAACTGCAATTCTATTTGCAATAATTTTTGCAATAGGCAATTCGTGTGTGATAAATAGAATTGTTATGCCGGTTTCTTTATTTATTTTACTTAGAAGTTCAACTATTTCTCCTTTTAAAGATGCATCAAGCATTGTAACTGGTTCATCTGCAACCAAAAACTTTGGATCTAATGATAATGCCCTAGCTATGCTAAGCCTTTGTCTTTGTCCTCCAGATAATTGAAAAACATAATTCTGTATTAAATCAAACGGAAGTCCGACCATTTTTAACGATTGTTCAATTTTTTTATTTATTTCTTCTTTTGATTTTACTCCTGCATATTTTAACGGTTGCGCTATTGCATCATATACCTTCATATAAGGATCAATAGATGAATATGGATCTTGGTAAATCATTTGTAGTTCTCTTCTTATCTTTTTTATTTGTTTTACCTTAGGATCAATTACAATAGGGTTATTACCATCTCTATTATAAATTACCTGCCCAGAAGTAGGTTTTTGTAACCCAATTAAAGTCCTACCTAAAGTTGTTTTACCGCTACCACTTTCTCCTACCAGCGCTAATACTTCTTTTCTCCTAATTTTCAAGTTTACTCCATCTATTGCTTTTGTTGTATGAGGCTTTGACAAAAAACCTCCTTTTGTAAAGTATACCTTAAGATCCTTTATGTAAAAAATGTAATTCGGATCAATATAACCAACATGAGACATATCTATCACCATCTAATCTCTTCAATTCAGGCTCTTTCTTTTTACATATATCCATAGCAAATGGACATCTATTACTAAACCTACACCCATTAGGCAAATTCGCTAAATCAGGCATAAAGCCTGGTATTCCTTTAATATAATCTTTATTAATATCAGCGATTGCTTCCATTAATAGTTGTGTATATGGATGTTTAGGATTTTTATATATTTGCAATGAATCTCCTCTTTCCATAATTGCTCCTGCATACATTATATATAATTTATCTGATATTTCTGAAAGTAAGGCCAAATCATGAGTTATAAATATTATAGATAGATTTAATTCCTTTTTTAATTTTTTCAAAAGATTTAATATTTTAGCTTGCGTTATTACATCCAATGCTGTTGTAGGTTCATCGCATATTAATATCTCAGGATTTAATGCTAAAGCCATAGCTATAAAAGCCCTTTGTCTCATTCCTCCGGACAATTCATGTGGGTATTTGTTAGCAACGCTCTCATCAAGCTCTACCATATTTAACAATTCTTTTATTCTTTTATCATAGTCTCCATTATATCCATGAATTTCCATTACCTCTCTAATTTGATCTCCTATTTTAAAAACTGGTGTAAAACCATTCATAGATCCCTGGAAAATCATGGCTATTTTCTTCCATCTAATTTTCTTATTAAAATCATCTTCACTCATTTTCAATATATTTTCTTCATTAAAGTAAATTTCACCAGAAACTATTTTTCCTGGATAATTAATAAGCCTCATTATACCTAAAGCTAAAGTACTTTTTCCTGACCCACTTTCTCCTGCTATTCCTACTACTTCTCCTTTGTTTAATTCTAAGTCAACTCTATCAACGGCCTTTCTTACTCCTTTTGGCGTGTAAAAATGAATTGATAAATTTTTAATAGTCAATATAGGCATTTTACTTACCTCCAAAAACAGCTTTTTCTATAGCAAAACCTATCATCACAAAAGGTATAGAAACTAAAATTATCATAACTCCAGGAAAGAGAATCCACCACCACCAGCCATTAACTGCTGCTAAATTTGATTCTGCGCTATTTAAAATTGAACCCCAAGTTACTAAACCTGCAGGAGTTAAACCTAAAAATGAAAGTGTTTCGACCAATATTATAGCTCCAGGAACTCCTAATGCTGTATATGCAATAGCAAATGGTGTTAATCTTGGCAAAAAATGAGTAAAAAATGTCCTATACGACGGTATCCCCAACACCTTATCAGCCTCAACATATGTTTCGTTCTTTATTGATTGAGCTGAGCTCCTTGCTATTATTGCATAAAAAGGCCATGATAAAAAAGCTATTAACAATGCCTCTAAAATTAGATTAGGTCTCATAATATAAGATAAAACGACTAAAAATGGTAATGCTGGCAAAACTAATATTACTAACGTTACCCAATTCATTGCTGAATCCGTTTTTCCACCTAAAAATCCTGAAATTCCTCCTATAATTACCCCTCCAATAACTGATATTATCGATGTAAGCAATCCTATTTCTAAGGCATTCGGAAAACCTAACAAAATACCTAAGTCTATTGGCCTACCATAAGAGTCTGTACCAAAAAGTCCATATGCATTCCCTTCTAAATAAACTTTATTTAACAAAATTTTTGTATTTGGAGATGTAACAATTGTTATAGAAATTCTATATAGGCCTTTTTCAATTGTTCCATTTAACAATCCTTTACCTTCATATCCAAATAGAGCTTGAGATAGAGTTTGAGATGTAGTAGATGGGGGAACATAACCAATTTGCTCAGTTATATAACTATCAATTGAGCTTGAATATGTTATCAAATCAGACACACTTACTGGTGAAGTAGTGCTTAATGTAATGTTAGTACCATCAGGCTTAATCCATAGAATTTGAATCGATTCAATAGGGCTATTGGTTTTAATATAGAAAACTACATCTGTTGGAGCCATTTCCTTATACCATGTAAAATTATAATTTAATTGATATATATCGTAGGTATTCGATGAATATATAATAGATGGCTTTGTTGTAATAGCTTCTGTCGCAAATATTTTATTAGGATTAAAATATGACATCCAATAAGGCATTGCATTTTTTGGATAGGTTTCCCAATAAATTGAGTTTTCCCATTGATGTGAAACATTGCTAAAGTTTGTTACGGCATATATTGATAACGCAACAAAAAATAATATCATAATTACTCCAATTAAGCCTGACTTATTTTTTATTATTGTGTTTACATATAATTTAACACCTGTTTCAGCAGACACTGTTTTATTCACCTGCCTTTATTCTTGGGTCTAAATAACCTTTTATCATCTCATTTATAAATAATGCTAATAAAAGGATAACAGTTAAAACAAAGTTAATCCCCAATATTACTGGTAGATCATTTAATAATATTGCTTCATAAGTTAGCCATCCAACGCCATGCCAATTAAATACTATCTCAGTTGTTAATCCACCTGCAAATGATCCTGCTATCGCTAATGCAACTTGAGTAGAAATAGATGGTGAGGCAGTTCTTAGTATGTGCCTATATAGAATTCTTGAATCGCTTAGACCTCTAGCCTTAGCAGTCATAACAAAATCCTCCTTTGTCGTACTAATAACTAAGCTTCTCACAACATATGCAAATCCACCTACATTTACTATAAAGAATGCTATTAATGGCAATGCCATATGATATAACATATTAATAGAATACATAAGGGGGCTTTTCGGAGGCGGAATAGATGTTATCCCACCAGGGGGAAAAATTTTTATTGCATAAGCTAATGCCGCTATTAAAAGAAATCCTAACCACCATGTAGGTAAGCTTGAGTGTACAACAGCTATGGTTGGAACTAATTTATCCCATACTGTGCCAGCATATCTAGCTGACAATAGACCTAACAATGTACCAACTAAGATTACTATTATTGTACCAGTTGTAAATAATATTATTGTATAAGGAAGATATGCAGCAATAATAGCATATACTTTATGGCTACCATTAGGTGCTGTTAAAAAATAAGCATTACCAAAATTAAATATTAATAGGTTTTTCATCTGAATAAAATATTTTAAATATAAAGGTTGATTTAAACCATATGCAGCCATTAATGAGGCTTTGTATTTATTTACTAAAATATTAATGCTTGTTAAATTTAAATTACCATGACCTGATGCATGCTTTAATATTGCTTGCTTAAATCCCTCTGCTTCAGTTTGAACTGTTGCCTTAAGAACTTCTTGTATAACTGGATATGTTAATATATACAATAAGCTCATAGCCGCGATCAGCACTGTTACATAAATTATTATTTCTTTAATCAGATACGTTTTATACCCCATAAGCTTCTACACCAGGTTGTATCCAAGAAATAAAAAGAAAATTAAGGTTAAAAAAGTTTTTAAAGATTTTATAAAAAAATTATCTCCTTCTTACTAATAAAACTCCTGCTATTATTATAACAATTACAATAACAATTACGGCTATGGCAATCGTTGTAGTGTTAGATACTGGCTTTGGTGTTGTTGTGGTTGTTGTGG
>DAXV01000024.1:0-11493 GCA_002506595.1 Acidilobaceae archaeon UBA158 | reverse complement strand
TGATTACATTTCCATTACTATTAATTAGTTGAGTATAAACTATTACATTAGGTGCTGGGCTTGTTACTTTAGATCCATCCGGTGTCTCAAGAACTTGCCCTGTTAAAGTTTGTCCTGCTCCAACTACTGGTGGAACGCTAAACTTTAATGAATATAGCATTGGTAATTGAAGAACTTCGCTTGGTAATGATAAATTAAAGTATGGATTTCTTACAACAACGGCACCTCCAGATGTTATGCTAAAGCTCGTTAAAATAAATGGACCATCGCTAACAAATGCATTTCCATATTTGTTTATAAAGTTAATTAAATCGTTATAGCCTTGCATTGCTTCTGTTTTATTAACTAGATCAAAACCTGTTAGGTTTTGAACCTCAAGCAGATCTTTTGGTATATAACCAGTTGATGAATAGTTCTTTAATGCCTGTAGCATATATCCAACATCTTTTGGACTAACGATGCTTAACCAATCAATGCCCTTAGCTGTTGCTGTTCCATCATCCCATGCAGCTAATCCCTTTGAAACAACCCAATTCATAGCAGAGTATTCTTGCCATGGAAATACTTCTGCTGGACTATAACCTCCTAAAGGTAAGAAGTCGCCTAATAAAGTTTCAGCAGCATATAATGGATCAAAGAATTTAACATCTCCCCATATTTCTATGCTAGTTGAATTTATTATCTTAAATCCAATTACTGATGGATATGCAGCATATGAATAAAAGCTTTCAACTGCTGGATCGCTGATAGAACTATTTGGAGACAGCATTTTCTGTGCCTCCAAATAAATGTTTATTATATCTGCTAATGTAATGCTTTGATTATCCGCAAATCTATCGTTATTCATAAGAGGAGCAAAATTTGCTATTATGCTTAATTCAGCTGTTGTGTTAGGATGTACATGCTGTACCTGTAATGTAGTTGTATTAAATAAAACAGCATCTGTTGGAACTGGTATATTAGATACATTTGATTCATTTACTACCTTTAATATAACTCCAGTTGGTATTGTATAGCCACTAGGTCCTGCTTCGCCTAATGGGTAAATTAATGCATATGCCAGATCAACTGAATAAGCATCTGTAAATCCTAGGCCTGGATTCATAGAACCTTGACTTAAGTATCTAACCCCAATTGTTGCAGTACCAGTAGGAGTATACATAGTCATGTAATTTGGAGTGTTTAGAATACTTCCATAGTATACTGATGGTAAAACACCCTGAAGCAATGAACTTCCATAAATTGGTATTTGAGATTCTGCTAGAAATATCCTTATTGAGTCATTTAGTCCTAAAGAAACTAATTGATTTAACAAATTATAGTATTGTTTTGATGTATTAAATTCGGTTAAATATAACTTTAAAGATATAGCATCTATTTTTGACAATGTATTAAGCAAAGCCGGTGTTTCATACATTGAATCATTATATGTACCCCATGTTAGGCTAATATTACTAGTTGCTGGCACAGCTCCAAATAGTGGTGCTAAGAATTCTATTGGTAATCCGTAATCGTAATAACTATATCCTCCTGACCATGATTCAATAGCTATATTCCATGTTGAATTGTGGGGATCACTAGCATATATCATTGTATTTTGTTTTTGCAAATTACCACTAACTTCTTGTACAGTAAATCCAAGTTGCTGTAATTCGCCTTCCAAAAACTTTGCATATTCATACCTAATTATAGTATCTGTTCTTACAAACACATATATTGTTATTGGTTTACCATTATAATACCACTTACCATTTATATATTGGGCCCCATGTTTTGTTAGTGTATTATATATTGTTTGATTTGCATATGTTAAATTATAATGAATACCTATATAAGGTGCTGTGGCATTTGAAGTCATTAATCCTTCATATTCTCCCGCATATGGCCCATAAGTTGGTGTACCATAACCTCCTAATATATCATCAACAAAATAACTCCTGTCAACAATATAATTCATTGCATACCTTACTTGTTGGAACATAAATGGATTAAAACCAAATGAAGTATTAACTGGATTTAATAATACATCGTAAAATGCTATTGGCATTATATATGAACTATAGTTAGCAGGTAATGTAGTAATTTTACTTGGTGGTATTGGAAATGTATACATATCTATTGCTCCACTTGTAAAAGCTTCTATTCCATTAAGATCTTCACCATTATATGAAATAAAAGTTATCTGATTCAATCTAGGATATTTCGTTGTCTGTGCTTTTGCATTCATATATGTATACGGCAATATCAGGCTCACTAGCATTATCCCTAATAAAATTCCCACCAATATTTTTTTAACCAAAATTTTTCCCCTCGTTTATCCATTTTTCTTATATCATATAAGATATATAAATTTTTCTTTTTTTAATAGAAAGTGAAGAAAAATAAAAATGTTTAGTATTAATTTAATTACTATTTATCAACCTTAGCTATAATATGCTTGCAAAGCGTTTATCCATTTTTGCGTTATTGTATTCATAACTTCTTGTGGATTAGTTGTTTGGTTAGTTAAATATGAGAAAATCCCGTCAACTAAATAAGTCGTCAAAGTCGGAATTTGAGATGGGACACCTGTTCCAACGCCAGCATAAGCCTTTTGTGATGCTATTAGTGTTGCGTTATATCTTTCTCTTATTAAATAGGGAATTGATGAGTTTGATATTATCTCATTAAATGCCATTTTAGATACAGGAACTGATGACAATACTTGAACTTGTGGACTAACTAAAAATTGTAAGAAAAGTTCTGCAGCCTGTACATGTGTTGAAAACTTGCTTATTCCTAAAAATGTGGGCCCAGGCTCTGCATAGCCACCAGGTAATGGAGCAAATGCAAGGTATTTACTATAATTTTTAGGTATTGCATCTATTTGGGAATTCCACATAAAGGCTCCTGGAGAAATGTTCTGACCTATTAAATCTGGTAAATTATCATAGCTTATAGGTAATTGCAATGGACTTGGTTCATAACTAACAAGCTCTTTATAGGTAATTAATGCTTGTACTCCTACACTGCTATTTAATGCTATCTTAGGGAACTTACCTGACGAATTTATACCATAGAAGTAAATTCCCCAACCAGGTAAGCCTGATAATAAACCATTACTTACCGTTATATTATTTTCATAATACCAATAATAAACTGCTGGAAATGCATAATCAATATCGTTTCCAGATTCGCTATCTGCAATTAAAAATCCATACTTTGTTATATTATGAGAAACAAAGAACTGATCAGCATCTAAAACTTGAGTCCAATTTTTCCATGTCCAAGGATTTAAGCTAAAATGATATTCATTATAAAATTCCTGCTGTATCTGTGTATTATTAAAAAGTTTTGTGTTATAAGCTAAAATATAAAAGCTTGAGCCAAATAAAACACCTACCATTTCATTTTTACCTGTTGTTGGGTTATAATAATAACCTCCATCTGCCATTGCACCTGTTAGTAAATCGCTAACATTAATACCCGAATTATTTAATGGCAATAAATATGGCCAAAATTGATATGCAGATCCATGAGTATATAAAACAATATCATATTGAGAAGAACCTGCTTGAAATGCAGTAGAAGCAGCTGAAAAATATTGGCTATAAGGCACTGTTATTAGTTTTACTTTTATATTTGGATATTGCTTTTCAAACATAGGAATGACAGTGCTATTAAGAAAATTTGCACCTCCACCACTATACATAAAGACAGTTATTGTTTGAGGAGATAAAGCTGTTGATGATGTAGTCGTTTGAGTTGATGCAGCATTTGTTGTAGATGTAGAAGGAATCGTTGTTGTAGATATCTTTTGCCTATTGCTATAATAAATAGAAAAAACTGCTACACCAATTATAATTATTATGACAACAATTATTGATGACAACAATTTCATTGATACACTATCCTTATATTTCTTAGACATCCTTTCACCGTGATTTATATACCTTATTGTGATATAAAAACTTATTAAACAAACTATTTAAAAATTAAATAAATTTAATTCCCCCACTATAAGCACCTTTTAATACCCTAGTTATTGATATTAAAGACAATATCATAACTGGCAGAGCTGTAACAACGGCTGAAGCAGCTAATAATGACCAATTAATGCTAACATCTCCTATCGCCAGCAATGCAAATATTGATAAAGTTTGTGCCCCTTTTGGAGGAAAAGAAAAATTATATGGTGTTTCAGTTAAAACTAATGGAACAAAGAGGGCATGCCATGCGCCTATTATTAATAAAAGAAGCGTTGAAAATAATGCAGGTCTACTCAATGGCATCATGATTTTCAAAAATTTGTTCTTTATACCAAACAACTCTGCAGTTTCATCATAAGATTTTGGTAATAAAGTGAAATAATTATACATAAGCCATAATGCATATAAAGCGCCATATAAAGGCATCGTTATTATTAATGCCCACCAGGTATTTAATAAATTAATTTTAGCAATAAATATATATATTGGAATTATAAATGCCATCACTGGTAAAGAATAAAGATACATGGATAAAGGTAATATCCATGAATTCTTTCCTCTAGATATCTCATAAGATGCTGGAGAGGCAAGTAAAATTGATATTATAGGAGAAATTAAGGAAACAACAACTGTAGATATTAAATAAGGTATTGATTCTTTTAATGCCTGTATAAAATAACTTGATGTTATTCCAATAGGTATTAAAATGGGCGGAGTTGTGAAATCCATTTCAGGGCTTCTAAATGCAGCCAAAAACATGTAATAAATTGGAAAGTCCAAGAAGAAAATTAATATGCCTAAAAATACAGCTACTAAACCCATCATTATTTTGTCATTAATTCTTATATTTAGAGATGGAAAAGGAACCCTTTGTGCTTTTAATACTTTAACATATATTAATGCAGGAATTGTTGCAATAATAGCTAAAATTGCTGCTGCAAAAGCTCCTCCTGATAAGGCTGCCCTTAAAGATGATTTAAATGAAATTGTATAAACAGCCAAGCCTAATGTAGTTGTAGAGAAAAGAGGACCTCCTCCAGTTAAAATATAAGGTGTATCAAATGCTCCTAAAGAAAATACAAAACCTAAAAGAAAAACTATTAATATGGCCTTACCTATTAACGGTAATGCAATCTTAAAGTAATATTCACTCTTCTTCATTCCATCCATTAGCGCATTTTCTTTTATTTCCTTTGGGACTGATTTTAAAGAAGAGAATATAATTAAAAATGATATAGGTATAGATCCCCAAACGCTTACTAGTATTACTCCCTGCATAGCTGTAGAAGATAATAATAAAGGATCATATTTCAATCCTAATAAATAAGTAAACCAACCATATGGACCATAAAAGCTTATTGACCAAATTAAGGCTGCTGAAGTAAATGGTATTGTATATGGTAACATTACTAAAAATGCAATAATTAGCTGTAATGTTTTGTTGTTTATACTATCTATTGCAATAGCTGCTAATAAGCCAATTAATGTTGCAAGAACAGATGTAGCTATAGTATAAATAAATGTATTTGCTATTATTTGATAAATTGGATATAGCTTATATACTAAAATTATGCTCCTAATTCCAACACCTGCCAATAAAAATGTTGTAGCAAATGGAACTATTCCCAACAATATTATATAAATAAAATAAGGCAATGAATACCTCAATTAAAACACCCTATACCTTTTTATTCCAAAATTTATCTTTTCTCCTTCATTAATCCTTTTATAATAATAACCTCTTAATTCAGATCCATTAAATTTTATATGAACCAAATACTTACCATTTATGAATTCTACATCAACTACTTCTCCTATTAAATCTCCATCTCCAATAACTACATCGTCAACCCTCACACCAATTTTTTTATCAATTTTCATGAATTCTCCACTTATTATGCTCATTGGTGGATCTCCAATAAAAGAGCCAACAAATTCATTTACCGGATCATTATATATTTCTTCTGGCTTACCTATTTGCAAAATTTTTCCATCCTTCATTACTGCTATTCTATCAGCTAATGCCATTGCCTCTATTTGATCATGAGTAACATAAATTGTTGTTATTTTTTCCCTTCTTTGTAATTCCTTAATAAATCTCCTGGCAGAAATCCTTTGTGGTGCATCTAAATTGCTTAATGGCTCATCCATTAATAATACCTTTGGATTTTTAATTAAGGCCCTTGCTAAAGCAACTCTTTGTTGTTGCCCTCCAGATAATTGAGACGGCATCCTATCTAAAAATTCATGAATACCTAGTGCTTTACTTATTTCCTCTATCTTCTTTTTTGAATCCTTTTCACCTTCAACAGGTAAAAGAAGATTTTCATAAACAGTTTTATGAGGGTATAAAACGTAATTTTGAAATACCATCGATACTCCTCTTTTAGAAGGTTCCAAATTTGTTACATCAATTCCATCAATTATAATTTTTCCTGAATCAACTTTTTCTAAACCTGCTATGCATCTTAATAACGTAGTTTTTCCTGAGCCTGAATAGCCTAGTAAAACAAAGAATTCTCCCTTATCTATCTCTAGATCTATACCTTTCAATATTTTAGTTTTTGAATAGCTTTTTTCTAATGATTTTATTGAAACGCTCATAATTCCCCGATTATAACTAATAGGTAAGAGTTTAAAATTTTTAAATAAACAATTAAATCCTTATTATAACAATAACCAGGGGATAGATCATGTATATAATAACAGGTGGTGCAGGATTTATAGGAAGCAATATTGCAGAAGAATTAGAAAAAAATAATGAAGATTTTCTAATAATAGATAACTTATATTCATCAAATTCCTATGAAAGAAACAAAAAAATTGTTATTGCTGATGTATCTAATTATGATTCGATAAGATTTATTGAAAAAATTAATGATGAAATTAATATTATACATTTAGCATCTATAGTAAGCGTGGAAGAATCAAGAATTAATCCACTTAATACATTTAAATCAAATGTTATGGGAACAGCAAACATTATGGAACTAGCAAGAAAAACTGATGCATATGTAACAATTGCCAGCAGCGCTGCAGTTTATGGAGAAAGAAATAAAATGCCAATAAGCGAAGAAGATGAAAAAGATCCAATAAATCTATACGGCTATACAAAATTAATGGAAGAAGAAATACTCTTTTCTTATATAAAAGAATATGGCTTGAAAGGATCTGCATTAAGGTTGTTTAACGTTTATGGGCCAAAAATGAAGAAGGGGCCTTATTCTGGAGTAATTCAAATATTTATTACAAAGCTTTTAAATAATGAGAGGCCTGTTATATTTGGAGATGGAAAAAATACAAGGGATTTTATTTACGTAAAAGATGTAGTAAATGCATTTTTAAATGCCATTAAATACAAAGCTAATGGAATATATAACATTGGAACAGGTAAGGAAATAAGTATAAAGCAACTTTTAGATTTAATAGAAAAAATTCTTAATGTAAACATAGAACCAATATATGATAAACCTAGAAAAAACGATATAAGGTTTAGTGTTGCAAACATTGAAAAAGCAAAAAATGATTTAAAATGGGAACCAAAAATAAATTTAAATGAAGGATTAAAAAAAACAATTGATTATATTAAATCAACTCTTCTTTAATTCCTCTATCATATTGTTTATATCCTGTATTTGTTTTTCAATATTTGATTTTGCGAATTCTAAGTTGCTTTTTATCGTCTGTAAATATGAGATCCTTTCTTCTTTTGTAAATATGTTACCAAATGGTGGAACTAATCCAGCATTTATCAAACCATATCTCATATAATATCCTGGTCTTTCCCATGGTGGCAAATAATTAAATGGACCATTTCCTGGATAGATATTCCAAGCATATCCTCTACCCCAACCCATTTTCTCACCCGTATCTATTATTCGATACGGAATTTATAAATCTTTCTCATATAAATATTTGAACAACTTAGTATACAGTAACCTTGGGGGTAAAAATGTTTGAAACAATTAAATTTGAATTAGTTAAAAAAGAAGACAGAGATAAAGTAAATAAGCTAACTGAAAATACATGGATATGGGGCGATTATACTCCAGAGCTCTTTGATAAATGGATAAATGAAGGACTATTTATAAAAGCTGTTAATAATGGGGAAATTGTGGGCATAATTCATGCAAGAATATTTGATGACTTTGCATGGTTTGAAGGAATAAGAGTTAAACAGGAAATAAGGAGAAAAGGAATTGGAAAAGAATTGGCTAAAAAAGCTATGGAAATGAGCGGTAAAAATATATTTAGGTTGGCTGCAAATGAAAAGAATGTACCTTCAATACAATTAGCAAAAGCTTTAGGATTTAAAGAAATAGATAGGTTTTATTATATTGAGGGCAAAAATTATAGCTTTGAAAAAATTATTCAAGATTTTAATTTAAAAGAGGTAAATTATGATTTAAAAGATATTAAAGGATTTGTAGATAATTGGGTATGGTATCCAATTGAAAAATACAAAGGAAAAATTTATTCTAATGATGATCTCNNAAACAGATCCTCCTTTCTTAGTAAAAGGTTACATAGAAGGGATAAAACATATAAGTAAAAACTTTGTTTCAAATTCTGAAGGATTTATAGTTTTTGAATTAAATAAACAAAAATAATGTTATTATCCCAACAATTGATTGCAAAATTATTATAAATAATACGACTCCTCTTTCAGTTGCCTTTCCTTTAACTCTCTTTAAAATTCTTATAGCTATATGGGTAATGCTATAAGATTTATCATAAGGGGGATCAAGGCTATTGTCTGAATTCACTTTACCGAAGTTTTCTTTATAAATTCCATGAAATAAACCCCTTAAAAACAAAATCAATTCTATATAATATAAGAAAAATAAAGTTAGGCCAAATTTTGGAATATCTCCTATAATTATTAGCCCTGCATAAAATGCTCCAATAGCATATGTAAATGTATTCCCTGGAAACACCTTAGCTGGGTACCAATTAAAGAGCAAAAATGCTATCATTGCCCCCATTATTATTAAAACAACATAAGCAACAAAATATAACCCCTTTATTATGCTAAAAATAAATGTAAAGAGTAATAATAATAATCCATTACTTACCTCTAATCCATTATAACCAGCTATCATATTAAATGCATTGCTTGCACCCAAAACTCCTATAGGAATTATAACAAGAGGATATAAAACTCCTAGATAAATTTTGTTGAAAAATGGTATTGATAAAACATATGCATTATATTTAGCTATCATTAATGGTAATGCCATAGGAACCATTGCTATTATCCTAATCCATGAGGGAACACCTTTTTTCCATCCCAATATATCATCCATAAAACCTAAAAAAGCTGATAATACCATTAATATAACTAATGAATAAAGATCATTTAAATTATAATAGTTATTCTTTGTAAATACATAAATGCCTTCAAAAACTAACAAACCAAAAGTTGCTGATATAACAACCCAAATACCTCCTGCTTCCGCTACTTCTCTTTTATCTATTTTATTTATATCTTTTCCAACAAGCCCTTCCCTTTTCGCAACATTTATCCATGACTTTATTAAAAAATAGGCTGCAAAGAAAGAAATTATTGATGAAATTATTGCAATTGTTAAAGTTATCAATTTATCCCCCATAAAATAAAAAATAATTGAAAATTTAAGCATTAACTTAAAATTAATTCTTCTAGAACTTTTCTTATGTTATTTATTTCAATTATACCTTTATTTCCTTTTTCTAATGTTCCTTCAGGATCGTAAATTGAAAAAACGCCATACCAATCATGCATTGAATCATCTGGTCCTTTATCGTTTTTCTCTAAATACATGCTTTTATATCCTATAGTCCCAATAGGCCTCCAATTTAAATCATCTAAATATACTGTTAAATCAGGTGCATCACCTTTTGCTACAGGATAAATTTCTTGAGGCAAATATGCTTCATTTTTCCAATTTTCATTATTTGGCCCTTTTATTTTTCTTATAGAATTCTTAATATCCTTAACTAAACCTTCTACTTCTTCTTTTTCTATTATACCATGAGGTTCCCTACCCTTTATATTAAAGAAAAACCTAGAATAATAACCTCCCCATGCCCATACCTTTGTTTCATTCCAATCTATCATATCAGGCATTAAATCAATACCTTCTTTATTAACCTCTTGCTTTAATTTAAGAAATCCTTGTTCAATAAGCCATTGATTTATTGGATAAGAACCTATCATACTTTTAGTTCCATGATCACTTACTATAACATATATAGTATCCTTTGGCAATTGCTTCATTAAAGAAGAAAACCAAGTATCAATTTTCCTATAAACTGTTGGGATTGCATTACTAAATTTTTCATGATATTCATATCTTGGATGAGACTTATCGAAATACTTCCAAAACATATGATGAGACCTATCTACTCCTATCTCTACATATATGAAAAGATCCCAGCTCTTCTTTATCAAATAGTTTAAAATCCTCTGATGATTATCAATCATTTCCATTAAATCAGCATATGCTTTATCTCTGTCTTCTGTTCTATAAACTACATCAAAAATAGGCTCTTCTTTTAAATTGTTTTGCAATTCATTCTTTAACCAGGGAGGAAAAGAATAAGGTTTTTCTTTGCTAGGAGTATTAAAATCAGTTATCATAAAACCATTTATTGGCTTAGGAGGATAAGTTGGAGGAACACCAAATAAACCAGCTTTTAACCCTTTTTTACCCAAATCATCCCATATCGCCTTTTCCTTTATATCATTTGAATTAACAATATAAGAATCAAATGTTCCTGGCTTTCTATGCCTAAATCCATATATACCTAGCTCTCCTGGAGTTTTTCCAGTAAACATGGAAATCCATGCTGGTACAGTAATTGGAGGATGACATGTTTTCATTAAATAATTTTGTGATTCTTTTGTTATTTCCCTTATGAAATCAAGGCCTTCTCCATAGTTCTCATATAAAACCTTTGGAGGCAATGAATCTAAGCCTAAGACAAACAACTTTCTCAATTCTAACACCAAAAGAAAAGTAAANNAAAAAAATTAATTAAATTTAGGGTTACATCTTAGCAAAGGCCATATATGCTACAACTATCAATACTATTACTGCTATTATCAATGCTCCCAATGCATAGTATTCTGCGCTAGCTGCCCTACTAGACGCTGTTGATACAGTAGAGCTAACTGATGATACAGTACTTGGCAATGAGCTTAACGATGACAATGTGCTACTCATGCCTGATACTGTTGTGCTGAGAGATGATACTGTTGTGCTGAGAGATGATACTGTTGTGCTGAGAGTCGAAAGCGTGCTGCTTATGCCTGATACTGTTGTGCTGAGAGATGATAGTTCAGATCCTAGTGTTGAGTTAACGTTCTTTAATGAAGATGATAGAGTTGACACTTCACTAGATAGCGATGATACACCAGTCTGTATTGTACCAACTGTACTACCAACAGAAGATAAGGTCGTAGATATTGTATTAAGAGTTGAACTTAGTGATGAGAATTCGCTGTTTAATGTACTATTTACACTGCTAACTGAGCTGCTTA
>DAXV01000042.1:485-2592 GCA_002506595.1 Acidilobaceae archaeon UBA158 | reverse complement strand
TAGTTATAAAAGGATAAGTAGTAGGAGTGTTCACAATGCATGAAACTCGTACACAAACTCATACTTTTTACTCCCTCAAAAGGGAGAAATTTATGATTAGGTTATCAAAGTAATCTAACCAAAGGGTTATGAAACTCTGATCATATCTGATAGCCTCCATTAAGTGTACAAGCATCAATTCTGCACTTTTGTATGTCATTATACTTGCAAATGCAAATAACTTTGTAGTTTCTTTGCAAGGACTTAGTGATAAACAATATTGTAACCATTCGTCATTTTCATTAACTTTTATATTGTATTTTTCTTTTATCTGTTTTGATGTGAGTTCCAAGAGTTCTTCAAATTTCTCTTTGTTTTCATAAGAGAGTTTTCTAATTTCCATGAAAGTTCTTACTAGATCTTCATAATTTTGGTATCCTAACTTTTCTAAGTCTATTGGATGTTTTTCTAATATTATGTTCCATACAAGATCTTCTCCTCCTTCATACATAGCATTCCATATAGCATCGCATTCTTTAAAATATACATGTCCTAATTCGTGTAGTGCTACATAGAATGTTGGATGTTTTTCTCTAAAAGAAACTTGTTTTTCTTCAATAAATGCTTTACCAATTGTTTTAGCGATATTATCTCCGTATTTTCTATATATTTCAAAGAATTTTTTTAACAATTCTTCTTCAGTTATCATATTATTTTTGTGTAATTCTTGATAAAATTCTATTTCATCAATTACTTCAGGATTTGCATCATCATCGGCAAAATCTTCACACCATGGGATTACTTCTACTTCTTTACTAAATTCATACATATTTGGAAAGTACTCTACAAATTTATGAAAGTTTGGTTCGTTTTGATACTTTTCGTTCATGAAGTCGTATAAGCTTTTCATAGTTATCTCCTTTTTCTAAACTGCTTTTACAGTTTAGGCTGGATATTTATATTCCGCACTTAAAAGCATGGACATCTCCAGCGGGCGGTATTTTGTCCACACTGTTGTAATCAATCTTATATCCGTTTTATTCTTGGAATTCCATTTGAATTTGGTTTATAATTTGTGTTACTGTTTCGTCATAATTATGTATATCAGTTATAAGCAAAGAACATTCTATGTTTTGTCCAAACTCTTCTATTCGTTCTCTTATACTAAGAATAGCATTAGTATCTATTGTTTCTTCTTTTTTTACTATCTTTTCAAGTTCATACATAATGGGCATTTGAAAAGCAGGAGTAGGGCAAGTAACTGAAAACACAGCAAGCGTAGGGGCTAACGATTTTTCTTCACCATTTACTCTTTTGCGAATTTGTTTCATAGCAAAAAGCAAATCTCTAATTCTTCTTATTTTTTCTTCTGTTGTAAGCTCAATTATTACTTTGCTTTTATTTTTATCAGGATAGTATTTGATATCTTTAACTTTGTGTGCCAATCCATTAATTCTGTCTTTAATGTTGTCAACGCATCTCAAAGCTTCATAAAGTTTTCTAATTTTTGTTGGAATATCATCGTCGTTATTAATATTTGTTTTTAGATAGGGAATTTCTTGATAGCCTATTTCTCTAGGAATTAAAGAAAAATAGTAAACGCAAACACCATCAAAATTACTGACAGATTTTCCTTCTGATATTGCTATGGGACTAGTTCTTGAATATCCAATGCCTTTTTTAAAAGGAGAATCTACTACAGTTCCTGATAGATCAAATATTTCTGAATCTATTATAGTACCATATTTTTGTGCAGGTATTTTTTCTCCATTCTTTTCGTATATAATTGGTGCACTCCAATTGTTATTTTCTATAAGATAATTCCACAGCGATGCCTTGTAAGAACGAGAAGAAAAGAATACTTTTCTTCCTCTTTGCGTAATATATTCTGTAGGATATTGTCTTCTTCTTGTAGAAGAATTTCTATTCACAACTCCAATCTCAACAACAAAGCAGCCTGTAAGTTTCATAATTTAAATCCTTTTACTAAACTACTCTTAAGTAGTTTAGGCTGGATATTTATACCCCGCTTTTAGTGGTATGGACATCTCCAGCTGGCGGCATTTTATCCATACCGTTCATCTAAAATGTATTATAAAAATTTCGTTCAAAATTTTTAAATCTTTTT
>DAXV01000042.1:0-360 GCA_002506595.1 Acidilobaceae archaeon UBA158 | reverse complement strand
GTTATTTTAGTTATTTTCTTCTTCTAGTTCTTTTATCCTTTTCAATGTAAAGTATATTTCTAGATAAGCCTCTTCAACCTTAAACTTTACCATTTCCCACGAAGCATATATGCCTACTAATGCTAGTATAATCGCTATAATTCCCCAGTATCTGCTCGCTAGACTCAGAATGTCGCCGGTACAAAAGCCAGTTACAAAAAACAAAAGCACCACCCATTTTGTTCCTACCCTATCCGCTATTTGTAAAACTTCATAAACCCTTTTTAGTCTTCTCATTCTTCTCTCCGTTCTAATTGTTCTAATGACTTCTCTATTGACTTCATAGAGAAAATTTCATTCAGCTCAAAGCTTTTGTTTTTC
>DAXV01000069.1:11661-12956 GCA_002506595.1 Acidilobaceae archaeon UBA158 | reverse complement strand
CAACTTCTTCTTTTGCATTGAAGAAAAGCTTGTAATAGAAATAACCACTGAAGCTTTTGCCAGGTATTGCAATTTTCAAATCATTAATTTCATCCTTTTTGTATTTCTTTTTTGAAACAATTATTGGTCCAACATCAGCTCTTTGTGTGCTACCGCTTCTTAGTAAATAGTAATCATCAGCAATTCTCCAAAGATTAACAGCTGAAACAGCAGTTACCTCAAGTTGTTTTTCTCCTATTACTTTTTGATTTAGTCTATCAAATTCTTCATAGCTTGGATTTAATTTAATTTTATTGCTAAAATTGTTATTTAAAAATCCGTAAACAAGGTGATAGGCATGAACTGGATCATAATAATGATATGAATTTACAACTTTCAATTCCAATTTACTCACCAATTAGTGGTAAAAATACACTAGTTTAAATGCTTTCAAATTAAATTTTAATAAAGCTTCCCCCAATTTTTATTTCAATAGTTTTATATTTCAAATCATTTAATACATTTTTGACTTTGTTTTCTTGTAAAGACCCTTCAAATTCTACATAGAAATAATAATTCCATGCCTTTTCTTTTAATGGCCTTGAATAAATCATTGTAAGGTTTATTTTCCTTCTATAAAATTCCCTTAAGACCTTGTAAAGAGATCCAGGTTTGTGTTCAACAATGAAAAAAAGGATTGTTTTATATCCTCTTTTCTTAATTTTTCTTGAGATGACTACAAACCTAGTTATGTTTAATCCATCTTGTATATTGTTTTTCAAAATCCTTAATCCATATAAATTTGCTGCATATAAAGAACATAATGCTGCACCTTTATCATCTTCTGATGCAAACATAGCTGCTTTTGAAGTGCTCTCTACTTGAATAATTTCCTTATTTAATTCCTTAAGGATTTTTCTTGATTCTTGAATTGCATAATAATTTGAGTATACCCTCTTTATCTCATCAATTTTTCTAATATTAACGTTTGATGCTAAAACTATATCTATTGTTTTTTCGATTTCATAATTAACAAAAACTTCCCTGTTAAAAAGGTTGTCTAAGGTTTCATTTATTGGGCCTTCCCTGCTATTTTCTATAGGAACAACCCCAATGCCATTTTTTGAAACTTCATCAAAAACTTCATTAATAGTTTGTTTAGCAACAATTTTACCTTTATTTAACAAGTTACTTAAAAGTAAGGATACCTCATGGGTATAACTTCCTTCGGGGCCTAGGTAATAAATTCCATTTTACCACCGCTTTAATATTAAAGAGTGGGTAAATAAATTTTTGCTTTTAATTTTCAACAAAAA
>DAXV01000069.1:10813-11501 GCA_002506595.1 Acidilobaceae archaeon UBA158 | reverse complement strand
ATTTTTTAAATATAATTTATAACTTCTAGGGGTAGAAGTTACTTCTAGGGGTAGAAGTGATCTTTGATATAACACCTAAACAAGATAGAAAAGATTTTTTTGATAGAGAAGAAGAAATAGAAAAGTTAAAGGAACTAAAGACCCCTATAATCTTAGTTTTAGGGTTAAGGAGAACTGGTAAATCTTCTTTGATAAGGATATCTTTAAATGAATTAAATTTACCTTATATTTACATAGACTTGAGAATGTTTGAGGAAAGAAACTAACTATCTTATAAGGAATTTATATTGGAGCTTCAGAATGAAATAAATAGGTTAACTAAGAGATTTCCCTCTTTGATTAATTTTTTAAAGGAAATTCAAGGGATAAAGATATTTGGAAATGAGATTAAATTTAGTTGGAAGAAAAAAGAAAGGTTAAGTTTTTCTTCTATTCTAAATGCTATGGAAAAAATTGATGAAAAGGTAGTTATTGTTTTTGATGAGGCACAAGAACTTATTAAATTAATGGGGATAAACCTATTACCTTCTCTTGCATATGCATATGATAACTTGAAAAACGTAAAAATCGTATTAAGCGGTTCTGAAATGGGAATGCTATATAAATTTTTAAAAATTGATGACCCAAATAGTCCACTTTATGGGAGGGCATTTTCAACTATAGAGTTAAAGCCTTTTAATAGAGAAAA
>DAXV01000069.1:10398-10728 GCA_002506595.1 Acidilobaceae archaeon UBA158 | reverse complement strand
GAAAAAAGAAATTTTGATGAAAGCATAAACTTAACGCTTGATTATGCTAAGAAATTGATTATAAAGGAATTCAATAATTTTTTGATTGGAAAAGAGGTAGCTAGGAAAAGGTATGAAACTATAATGAGTTTATTAAAAGATTGCAAAAGTTGGAGCGAAATAAAAAGGGCATTAGAATTTGAAGAGGGAATTGAAATTAGTGATTCCGAAATTTATAATTACTTAATGCAATTAATGAAGCATTCTTGGATTAAAAAGGATAATGGAAAATATTGCGTAAGTGAACCATTAATATCTCAATCATTTAAATTATCCTAATCTATTATGAAA
>DAXV01000069.1:10223-10373 GCA_002506595.1 Acidilobaceae archaeon UBA158 | reverse complement strand
TACATGATTTATTAGAGCAATTGTTAACCCCCCGGTTAACAATATGAATATATTGTGCATTATAATTAATATTAAAAATTAATACAATAAATTATTGATAAATCTATTTATCAAGCAATTAATAAAAATTAGCTAAAATAAATTAAAATT
>DAXV01000069.1:0-10188 GCA_002506595.1 Acidilobaceae archaeon UBA158 | reverse complement strand
AAATTTTTTATTGTAATTTATTTTTTCTTCATATCTATTGAATTAAATGATGGATTTAGGTGTTGTTAAAAGTTTCTCAAATAATTCCTCTTTAAATTTTATAAATAATATTTTAATAATTAGTTTTTAATTTTTCTATATATTCTTTTAATGCTACTGCATTATTGAAATTATTTTCTTTAGTTGAATATAAAAAGGTTACATTTTTATTATTTTTAATTATTTCTAATAATTTATTTACAACATCTTTTTTATTATTTAATTCTTGGAAATATCTATTTTTAAATTCATCCCACTTATTGGAGTCATGAGAAAACCATTTCCTTAGCTCATTACTTGGTGCAATTTCCTTAAGCCATAAATCAATTCTTGCATCTTCTTTTTTTATTCCTCTTGGCCATAACCTTTCAACTAATATCCTAAAACCATCGTCTTCTTCAAATTTTTCGTAAATTCTCTTTAACTTTATCATAACAACCCTGTTTAAAATTATTTATACAATTAATAAATTTTGATATATAATTTTTATTCATTTAATTCTTGATATATTCTATGATAAGGCCTTCCTTCAAGTATTGATGCACCATAGCTTGTTGTATCTCTAAATGCTTTGCTTGAAACAAATTTCCTAAAAGAATCAAGGCCTTCCCATTCTGAATATATTAAATATTCTCTAGGTTCATCAACTCTTCTATATAATTTGGCATCAATAAATCCAATCTTACTTTCCTTAAGGCTTTTAACTATTTCATTAAACATACTTTCAAATTCTTTTTCATGACCTTCCTTAACTTTATAATATAGACCTACATTAATCATTTTATACCCCATAAAACGTATGAAAGGCCTAAAATATATGTTTATATCTAAATAACATCAAAAATAGATATTTTATCATGTTAAATAGAGTTAATTGTTAACCGGGGGGTTAACAATGATATTTTATTATTTAACAATATAAAAGGAGACTATATAAAAGATAATACATAAAATTTATATAAAATATCAATTTAAATTCTGTTAAATCTATAAAAACGGTGGAAAAATGATTAACATAAAAAATAAAAAAATTAGTTTAATTAAATTTTCGATGCATTCGGGAAATAAATTTAAAGAAGAATTATTTTCATTAAATACTTTATGAATTAAGGTGATCGTTTTGTTAGGAGATCCTAGAGATAGACATTTCCATCCATTTATGTTGAATAATCCCTTGAGGAAAATAATAGCAAATCCTAGAAAGCTTATAGAAAAGTTTGTTAAAGAAGGTGATTACGTTGCAGATATTGGTGCAGGCCCAGGTATTTATACAATAGAATTGGCAAAAATTGTTGGAGAAAAAGGTAAAGTGTTTGCAAGCGATTCAGACATAAACATGGTAAATATTATAAAGAAAAAAATTAATAAATTGAATTTAAAAAACGTAGTTGTTGAATTAGCATCGGCTGATAACATAAAATTTATAGAATCTAATACAATTGATTTTGCATTTTCCAATGGAGTTTTATGCTGCATGGTAAATCATAAAGGGGCTATACAAGAAATAAATAGGGTATTAAAAGAAAATGGAGTTGCATTTATATCAGTTGAAAAGCTATCTAAAGGCTTAACTGCTATTTCTAAAAATGAATGGAAAGACCTTATAAATAAATTTAATGTGATAGAAGAAAAAGAAGGTTTGTTTTATAGGTATGCAGTTATTTCAAAAAGTATTTTAATAAAGGCTTCTTATTAGCTATTTTTGTTAATTGTTAACCGGGGAGTTAACAATGATATTAAATGTATTTTAATTAAGTTCCTTAAACTCTGTTATATCTCCCTCATCTGATAACTTAATATAAAACTTATGCGATCTCTCTCCATCTTTTACTTCAATAGTTCTTCCCCTATAAAAATTCCCCCTTAACTCTATATAATCAATTTTGTTTAAATTAAACCTCCTTTTTGCTTCGTTTACAATATTTATGAATGCCTTAGCGCAAATATTGCAGCAGAAAAATAATTCCTCTCCTTCAACGCTTTCGTAGTAATTTCCCCATGTTCCTCCACACAATGCACAACCATTTTCTTTTGTACCAGCTGGTCTTCCATTAACTATAACTTTCATTTTTTATCACCTCAAGCAATTCAGGTTCAAATTCCATAGCCCTTTGAATTCTTGCGTAAAGATATTTATCTAGGGCATCCCAAGATTTTAACAAAGTAACCTTTATGTTCATCTTAGTTAAATAATCTTCAGAATATCTATCTATAAGTTTTAATGCTTCCCCTGCATGACCTTCATCAGATTCATATCCTTCCCTTAAGAAGTTCTTTATATGCTCATTATATTGGTTTGATGATAATATATCTGGATTAAAGTAATGAATCTTAGCCCCATATTTTAAATTTGTTTTATCTGCGGCTAATTCAAGACTATGCATCGCTGCCATCGTTTCAACCCAAGGTCTAGTTTCAGCTATGTATCTCCATGTTGAAATTGCTTCCTTAGTTGAAGGCAATGGTTCATAAGAATATATCTTTTCTCTTGATAATCCTAAGCTTTCACCCATTCTTATTAATAATTCATAATGGGAAGGCTTTCCATTAAATCCTATATATTCAGTTGCTATGTTTTCCAATTCATATTTTATTACATCTTCTTTATCTGTATTATAAACTATTTTAGATAAAACCTTAACCCAGTTTTGAAGAAAATATCTATGTTCTATTACATAACCTAATAGTAATCCTCTTGTAGGATTTTGCATTAATACCATAAATAAATGAGGATTTTTTCCGTAAAATTTTTCAATAAATCTATACCTAATCCATTCAGGAAGGGATTTAGGCTCATCAAAATAAATCCTTAACCTATTTGATAGTTCTTCTTTGCTTATTTTTTCTTTGCTTAAAAACCTATTTAGCCACATCACATGATTAGGATCGCTTTTTTTGTTTGCCATATAATAAATATGGTCAGCTATTTCATCCCATGTTCTGCTTTCAATCCTACAAATTGGACAAATAGGCATATTAATCCCCATAAAATCATGAATCGAAAATTTTTAAATGCTAGTAATAATTTTTAAAAATTAATAAATAAAATAAATTTTTATCCAAATGATTATACAATTAAGTATCAGAAACAAATAGTTAATGGGTGTAAGCATGCATAAAGAAACAATTAAAAAATTAATCATATTGTTTTCAATTTTAGCTATTATTTCTTCATGGATTACTATTATTACCTCGATATCATTTAATCCTTGGTTTAAATTAAATGGAAACGCGTTTAGCGATTTGGGGGGCGGTTCTTATATAAATGGCCATCCTCCGCCGAAGTTTCCTTTTATTTATAATGATGGAATGATTATTACTGGTACGTTAATTTTTATTTTCAGCATTTTTATTGCTTTCTATTCAAGAAATGTAATAGAAGCGATAGGAGGATCCTATTTTTCAGTATCTGGGATTTTCCTTATTTTAATAGGGATTTTTCATGAAGGAACCTATCCCCACGTATTTGTTTCTCTATGGTTTTTCATCTTAGCCTCTATTTCCATATTTATATTAGGAATCTCCCTAATTAGAATCAAAAAGAACAGTGGTTTATTTTTATCAATATTCCCAATCTTAGCTTGGATTGCTTCCTATTTTATTCCATTTGCTTCAACTGCTGAGACTGAGTTATATGGTATCTTAGCTATAGAAATTTCTGTTTTGGTTTATTTAACAACATTATAAAAAATTTAAAAATAAAAATTTTCAAATATATATTTTTTCTTATTATTTTCCATTTTTAAAATAAATTGGTGATAAAAGTGAGCGAATTAAATTTGGGAGATAGCTTTTTAGACTTCTCTTTATATAATACAGATTTGAAGGAAGTAAAGTTAAGTGATTTCATTAACCAAGGAAAACCAGTTGTTTTATTATTCTTCCCTGGTGCTTTTACAACTGTTTGTACAAAAGAACTATGCACATTTAGGGATAAGATGTCTTTATTAAATAAAGCAAATGCGATAGTATTTGGAATAAGCGTTGACAGTCCATTNNTCGTTAAGTAAGTTCAAAAATGAAAACAAATTGAATTTCGATTTATTAAGCGATTATAATAGAGAAGTCATAAAAATGTATAATGTAGTTCATCAAGACTTAGGTATGATAGGTCTACCAAAACTAAAGGAAGCATCAAAAAGAGCTGTTTTTATTTTCGATAAAAAAGGAAAACTTGCATATAAATGGGTTTCGGATCACCCAGGAAAAGAGCCTGATTATGATAAGGTTATAGAAATTGTAAATAATTTATAACGATAAATCTTTTTTTATTCCCTAGCTTTTTTAAAATATGGTGTTAGCATGGCTGTAAAAATAATTAATGAAAAAAACTTTTCTTGGATTGTAATTGATAGGAAAGATAAAGGGAACGCTCTAAATTATGAAACCTTAAATGATTTAAGCAACGCTATTTCTGAACAAGGCAATAGAGATGATATTTATGCAATAGCAATAACAGGTGAAGGAGAAAAATTCTTTTCTGGAGGAACTGATTTAAATGAGGTTTTGGATTCAACTGATGATATTAATAAATCGTGGAAATTAATGTATGATGGCTTAGGAAATGTAATAAAAAGTGTATTGAATTGTAAATTACCTGTAATTGCTGCAGTAAATGGTTATGCATTAGGCGCTGGATTTGAATTAATAGAAGTTTCAGATTTAGCATATGCAGTTAAAAATGCAAAATTAGGATTACCAGCTGTAAAATGGGGTATGATTCCACCGTATTCATCCACAATGGGACAATTTTTATCTAGTTCTAAATTAGTTTCTTATTTGGCTTTAACAGGTGAAATGATTACAGCTGAAGATGCATATAAATTTGGTTTAATAAACGGCGTTGTAGATGATATAAATTCATTAAAACAAAAAGTGGAAGAAATTGCTAATAAATTATCATCAAACGATAGAAGAGCACTAATTGAAATTAAGCAATTGTTAGCTAGAAATAAGCAAAGCTATATGGTAGATTTAGCCTTATCCATAATGTCAGCTATAATACCTAGAAAAGAAGTAAAGGAAAGCGTTGAAAAATTTTCTAAAAAATAGCTGTTTAGCTTATTATCTAAATATTTTAAATATTTTATTTTTAATTATATATATTTAATATTAGGTAAAGTATATAAATTTGAATACGATTATATTATATGGTGGTATTATTGTTCACCTTTGATTATATATTAAGAAGGGCTTCTCAATTATTTCCAGAACAAGAAATTGTTGATATTAATGAAAGGAAAACATATAAGGAAGTATATAAGGAAACGTTGAATTTAATAACATATTTAAAATCAATAGGAGTAAAAAAAGGAGATGTTGTTTCCATTATTGGTTTAAATAACATAAAATACTTTGAATTAATTTATGCAATAACTTCTATTGGAGGAATTGCTTATCCAATAAACATTAGGCTCCCTCCAGAGCAATTATTATATACATTAAATAAATCAAATTCTAAGTATTTTATATATGAAAATATATTTAAAGATTATGCAAATTTAATAAAATCAAAAACAAATTTAGAAACTATATCGTTTGATGAACTAAAGTTTAACCTAGGAGAAGGAAAACCTGAAAGCAATAAAAATGATAACGCAATAATTTTATTTACAAGCGGTACAACAGGTTTGCCAAAAGCAGTTATGTATAATCAAGAAAAGATAATAAGCGGAGCATTATCTATATTGAATCAGTTAACATATCATAATGCACCAGCTAAATTAAGCCAAAGCGATGTTATGTTTCCCCAAATACCAATTTATCATATATTATCATGGGGTTCTTTAATAATTGCCCCCATGATTGGATCAAAATTAATATACGGAGGAAAATTTGATCCTAAAATTACTGTAGAAATAATAGAAAAGGAAAACGTTACTTGGATAAGCGTTGTGCCAACAATGATGCAAATGCTTTTAGATGCAGGATTAAAAAGAAAGGATTTAAAGGTGTTAATAGGAGGAAGCCCAATACCTGATGGTTTAGTAAAGAGAATGAAAGGACTTGATATGCATTTTTCTGCAATCTATGGAGGTACTGATATGTTAGCTGCATCTATAACAATAGAAACAAAGCATGTAAAGAATGGATTATTAGATTATCATAAGGTAACTCATCCTGTACCAATGGCTGAATTTTATATTAATTCCAAATCACAAAATGAGCCTGGAGAAATATGGTTCAGAGCACCTTGGATGCCAAATGAATATTATAATGATAAAGAAAAGACTATGGAATCATTTACTTCTGATGGCTGGTTTAAAACTGGTGATATAGGTTATATAGCTGAAGATGGTGGTCTAATCGTTTTAGATAGGGTAAAGGATATAATAAAGAGCGGGGGTGAATGGATTCCATCTAGCATTTTGGAAGCATCTATTTCTGAGTTACCCTTCGTTTCATTGGTAGCTGTTATTGCTAAAAAAGATGAGAAGTGGGGAGAAAGGCCAATAGCAGTTGTTAAATTATCAAGTGAAACTCAAAATGCAAAGGAATTAATTTATGAGCATTTAGCAAAATATGTCAATGAAGGTAAGTTAAGCAAGTTCTGGTTGCCAGATGATATAATCATAGTAAATGATATTCCTTTAACAGGTACAGGGAAAATAGATAAGAAAAATTTAAGGGAACTAATAAGCAAAGATAATAAATCATTTCATTAAAAAAGATAATTAAGTTAAAATATAATATAGAAATAGGGTGAAAATATGCCATTAAAAGGTTTAGAAGATATTTCCTATGCATATGGTTTAAATCACTATACATTGGATAAGCCATTAAAAGATTTGTTAAAAATATATACAAAATCAAAAAATGATTTTACGGAATTGGGAAAATTTGTTGGTAAAGAGGTTTATGAGTCCACATATAGGGTTGATTTAGAAAGCCTGCCTAGGCTAATTTATTGGAGTACTAATGGGCAGAGAATTGATTATACCTGGATTGATCCTTATGAAAAGTTTATTGTGAATGAATTGATTATGAAATATGGAGTAAACAAATACCCGTTTGATAATGGGACATGGCATGACCATTATGCAGGCATTTATTTAATTGGAGATCCAGGTTTATCTTGTATATTAACAATAACTGTGCAAACTGCTTATGCACTAAATAAATATGCAGAAGGCGAATTAAGGAATAGGTATAGAAAATTAGTTGGTTTAGATAAAGAATTGGAATTAGGTGCTACATGGTTTACAGAAACTCAAGGAGGAAGTGATTTAGGTGCAAATACTACAATAGCGAAAAAAGTTGGAAGCAAATACCTATTAAATGGCTACAAATATTTCTCAAGCGGAGCAGGTATTGCAGATATTTCTTTAGTTTCAGCAAGGCCTGAGAATGGAAAAGAAGGGGCCAAAGGTTTAGCATTATATCTATTGCCTAGGTATAACACAAAGGGAGAATTAAATTATTATATTAGGAGATTAAAATACAAGAGTGGGACAAATTCTGTTCCAACAGGAGAAGTTGAATTAATAAATTCAGAGGCAGAATTAATTGGAAAGGAAAATGAAGGAATCTATTACATAATGGAAGATTTAACAGTATCTAGGTTATCAAATGCAATTGGTGCAATGGGAACTGCTAGAAAGGCTTATTTAGAGGCATATGGATTTGCAAAAGATAGAAGCGCTTTTGGAAAGAAAATAATCGAACACCCATTAATGATAAGGGATTTAATTGATATGGAAATATCTATAGAAGGGGGTTTAGCTTTAACTTATAAAGCAATAAATGAATTCCAAAAATCAATAAATTCAAGGCCTCCTTATACGAAGGAATACCATTATGCTAGATTTTTAACTCATATTGCAAAGAATGTAACTGCTGAATTAGCAGCTAATGTAACTCAATTAGCCATGGAGGCTTTTGGAGGTATCGGTTTCTTAACTGAATATCCCATAGAGAGATGGCATAGGGAAGCTTTGATAACTCCAATTTGGGAAGGTACAAGTAATATACAGGCATTAGATATGCTTGAAAGCATGGTAAAGAAGAAAGCTCATGAAGTTTATTTAGAAGATTTAAAGAGCATCATAAACGAAACTTATGACAAAGAATTCTCTAAAAAATTGTATGATAAAGCAAACGAAATAATGAAGTGGTTTTCATCATTATCTCCTACAGAGGCTGAATTCAACTCAAAAGAATTCTTAAGACAACAAGGACACATTTTATCATCTATTTTGCTTAATAATTTAGCATATCATACTGGGGATGAAACTTATGATATTATTTCAAAACAATACTATAAACGATACGTGGAAAGAAAAGAATTGGATTTAATTGATAAGTATAATGATATAATTTCAATACATGGAAGTATATGAAAATTGATTAATCACAAAAGAAATATAAAAAATTTTTAAATTTAATATTTAATAGTTTCAGAAAAGCTTAAATACCTAATCTTTTTCTAGTAAAGCAGACTTTAAGGGTGGTTTGTATTGCGTGGTTTAATAAGAATTTCGGATCCCTATCCAAAGGGATATTGGTCGGTCTCGTTATTGTTATAGTTGTAATTGGTATTGCGATTATTATACTTTTAGAAAAACCTTCTTTCACAAATTCTACAACCAGTTCATCAACATCCTCAATAATTTCTACAATAAGCACTTCTACTAATACAAACATAATAACAACAGGCACATCATATTCGTTATCTCCCCCTATGCCTGAAAGCTATACATCTTTATCAAATTCTCCGTTATTGATTACAATAAGTTCTTTACAAAATGGATATCAAGCAGAATTGTTTGATGGAGCAGGTAATGAATATAAAGTCACTTCCCAGTACATTAATATAACTTATACCTACCCAGGTCAATATTTGATTTATTATAATTTATATAACAATGGACAACTATTAGGAAGTTCATCTAATAATTTAATTGAAATAACTGTTATGCCAAGCATATCAAACTTTACATATGCATCATTAATTTCTGTACCAGTTTTAACTTCTAATTTGGGACAAATTGTAAACGTTGGAGAGAAATTTTCATTATATGCAGGTTATTTACAGCCTCCAAGCGGGATAAATATGACAATAAAGGAATATATATGGAACTTAGGAAACGGTACAATATTAACGATACCGTCTATAAATGGAACAGGATATGCATTGGAAACATATCTAACCAGTTCTGGAAACATTACGTATTTGGAGCCAAAAATCAATCCCATCAATATAACTTACAATTCCCCTGGATTATATCCTATTAGCTTAACAATAGAAACGGAAAACATAACGAGTGGGAAAACTTATAATTTTACTGTATACAAAACAATAGCTGTATCATCAAGCAATGAACCATTTAGCCTATATTCAAACCAAGCAACTGTGCCAAATCAAGGGGTAATAATAGATGCTGAAGTAGTGCCTGGAGGTCCATTTACATTTGACCCAAGCGTATACCCTGATACAGTTAGTGGAGAAATAATACAAAACATTTATGGATCTTTAATTATGCCTTACCAATCAAGTCATACACAATTTATACCAATGCTTGCAGAATATATACCAACAGTAGGTAATTGGTCTAATATAACTGCTAGATATTTATATGGATCAATATCACCAAATTATACAATTTATATATTTAAGATAAGACCTGGTTTAAAGGCATCGAATGGAGATCCTATAACAGCATATGATGTATGGTATAGTGCAATAAGATCTTTAGTATGTGCTGGAGGAATGCCAGGAGATCCAGGAACTAACTTGGCCCAATTTGTAATACCAAACTATACTTTATTTACTTTTATTGTAACATCACCTAACGATTCATTAGGCGCTGAAGAGCTTATTAATTCAATTACTTATGATAATGTAACAAATACAATTACATATCATCTAGTTCAACCGCTTAAGCCTGAGTTCTTCTTTAATATATTGTCTGGGGCATTAACAGGAACTGGCTATGTAATGGACGCAAAATGGCTTGAGCAAGTTGGAGATGGATTAAATCTAACTGGATTATATAATCATAACTATACACAATTGGCTGAAGCAATATATAAGTATCAGCAAACATGCTTCGCAGGCTTTTATAATACAAATGTTCAATGGCCATCACCTAATGCAGGATTTACAGGACCTTATTACATAGCTTCATATACTCCAGGTGAATCAGTTGT
>DAXV01000055.1 GCA_002506595.1 Acidilobaceae archaeon UBA158 | reverse complement strand
CCTTTACAAAAGGAACTTCTAATAAGAAAGTATTCTATAAGAACGATTAGGTCTTATTTGAGATATAACCGTGATTTTCTTTTATTTACAGGGAAGAAGCCAGAAGAAATAGTGAATGAAGACATCAAAAAATATCTTTACTATATGGTGGAGAAAAAGAAAGTCTCAACCCCCACTTTGAATATTGCTATCAATGCTTTAAAATTCTATTACGGAGAAATTTTGAAGAAGAAATTTATTTATGAAGTAAAGCGTCCTAAGAAAGATAAAAAACTGCCGGTGGTTTTGAGCAGGGAAGAGGTCAAGAAAATACTCCAGATAACAGAAAATATAAAGCACAAAGCCATTTTAATGCTTATGTATTCTGGTGGGTTGCGAGTTGGAGAAGTTGTGAGGCTCAGGCCAGAAGATATAGATGCAAACAGGAAACTTATCCACATTAGAGCATCAAAAGGCAGGAAAGATCGCTACACTCTACTCTCCGAGGTTGCTCTTCAAATTTTGCGAGAATACTGGAAAAAGGAAAAACTCGGGAAGTGGTTGTTCCCCAGCTGGAATAAAGAAAAGCATATAACAGAAAGGACGGTTCAAAAAATTTTCCAGAATGCATGTAAGAAGGGTGGGATTAAGAAAAACGTTAGTGTTCACTCATTAAGCCATTCTTTTGCCACACATCTGTTGGAGAGTGGAATTGACCTGAGGTATATTCAGGAACTTTTAGGCCACAAAAATTCGAAGACGATAGAAATTTATACCCATGTAAGCACGAAGAACCTTTCAGCAATAATCCCCCCGCTTGATAATCTTTTAACAGAAGGTGAAAATGAAAAATAAAAAGAAAATAGCGGATAGTCATCCAGATGGATGTATATGCAAACAGCTCGTATATCTTCCATATCTGCGAGTATATCCGAACAATTCGGATATGAACGAGTTAGGCGACATATCCCGCAAACCATATAAGGAGGATAAAGAATGAACAAAAAATATATACAAGAAATTGAGGAATTGATAAAAGATGTACCGAGTGATATCGTTAATTTTGCTTTGAGGAGAAGAATGGGAAATGTACCTACGCAAGCATTTTCCGAATTTCTTACGAATAGAGAACAAGGTGACTGGGCAGAAGACTTAATTTTTAAAGCAATAAATGAAATTGACAATGGAATTATTGCTGTAAGGTATGGAAAATCTGATCAAATTGTAGCAGGAGAACCTGGATTTAAAGAATGTTATGAAAGATATCAAGATGAGTTAGACCAAATAGGTAAACGCCCAGATTTACTTATTTTTAAAAAAGAAGATTTTAATCTGCCAAATTTAGACATCAGTCATTTAGATGATAGAGAATCGAATAATATTGTACTAAAAGCAATTGCAGGATTAGAAATAAGGTCAAGCTCATTCTTAGTTAATAAATATAATGAATTTTCTATGAAAAGAAGAAATGAAATAATTAATCAAATAAAAGAAATTATTGATCTACTTAGGAGTCAAGACTTACCAAGAGAATGGAGGATATGGCTTTTCAATATCGATATAAATAATGAAAACACATTGTTTACAATACCACAAACACCAATAAAAGTAGAATCTATAAAGGTTACTGTCAAGGAACTAAGAGCATTAATAAATTCTTTAAGAAAGAGAGACTTCCTAAGTTTTACTCCTAAAGCTGAAGATATTTATGTAATATATAAGTGGGTTAAAACTTTTGGCGTCCCTCACTATTATGTACAAGTATTTTTCGATAGGGTTTACGCAATTCCTTTTAAGAGTATCCTGGAAATTATCTCTGATTCTTCTAATGAAGGAAAGAAATTTTTTGTGGAGAGAAACGCAAAGAATCAATTTAAAACGACAATACATATAGATGTAAACCAAGGTTTTTTGTTAGCTGAAAAGGTGGAATTCCCGGACCATAGGAGTGAATACAAAGAGCTAGGAAGGGGAAGATTGCTATTCTATGTAACCTTTATAGGGGGGAAGGCATATTTAGATGTTGAAAAATTCTACGAGATGATTGGACTCTCTTCAATGGAGGGTGATATAAAATGAAAAAATATGATGAAATATTCACCGAGTTACCCGAAGAGGAATATCTCAAAAGTGTGTCATACAAGTATAGAAAGAAATTAGGGCAGTTTTTCACACCTATGTTCATGGCAGATTTTATGACCGAATGGATTATAAATAATGAAAGTGGCACTGAGATTTTAGACCCAGCATTAGGTTTAGGTATATTTTTTAGAACGATTATTAAAAACCATCCTACCAAAATCAATAAGCTTAGGTTTATTGGCTATGATATAGACACAAAAATGATAGAGATTACAAAAAACTTATTTTCTAATGCCAAATATATAAATATTCAAATTTTAAATAAAGACTACCTAACTGAAGATTGGGATAAAAAATATGATGGGATTGTGTGTAACCCCCCTTATTTAAAATTCCATGATTACGAACCTAAAGATGTCCTCCTTAAAATGTTTAGTACAAGGTTAGGGATGAAATTATCCGGATTTACCAATATTTACACTCTATTTATGCTCAGATCTATTTGGCAATTAAAGAACGGTGGAAGGGCAGCTTACATTGTTCCATCTGAATTTTTGAATTCTGATTATGGTAAAAATGTAAAAAAATACATAAAAGAAAACGGCACTCTTAGGTTTGTTATAATAATAGACTTCAATCTTGGAGTATTTGAGAATGCCACAACAACATCATCAGTACTCTTATTTGCTAATGATCAGTATAATAAAGAAGTTGAATTCATTAATGTTAAAAATTTGAACGAACTAAAGTTAATTCAAAACTATGTTTTATCTTACCCACTTATCAGAAAAAAGGGGAGAGTTATTAAGATTAAAGAATTAGATGAAGCACAGAAGTGGAGAATTTACTACCAAGAACTCAACGGCAGTAAATACAGAAATTTAGTTTCTCTCTCAAAATACACAAAAGTATCAAGAGGTATTGCTAATGGAGCAAATAATTACTTTATGTTCTCTGAAAGTAAAAGAATCAAATATAATATAAAAATGAAATTTTTATTACCATGCTTGGCAAAAGCATCTTATGCAAGAAAACATTTTTTCACTAAAGAAGATTTTGAAGAATTAAAAAAGTCAGATAAACCCGTTTACCTGTTAAATGCCACTGATTTATCCGATGAAGACTTGAGAAAATATATAGAATTAGGAGAGGAACAAGGAATACATAAACGTTATCTTACCAGTCATAGAACACCCTGGTATTCGTTAGAAAATAGACCGCCAGCTCCTATTCTTGCCACTGTTTTTAATCGAACAGGGTTAAGATTCGTCAGGAACGAAGCGGGAGTATATAATTTGACAGCATTTCATTGTGTTTACTTGAATCCTAATATTATGCCCAAAATAGATCTCTTAATGGCTTATTTAATTACTGATGTAGCAAAAGAAATTTTTGAAGATAGTAGGAGGGAATATGGAGATGGTTTAAGAAAGTTTGAACCTAATGACCTTAACAATGCATTTGTTGTCGATTTAGAAAAGATTGACAGTAAGCGAGAAGAAAATATCTTGAAATTATTTTATAAATTTAGGGAAAGCGAAATAAAAGGAAAAAATACAGATAAAATCAAAAATGAACTTAATGAGATATTCTTGGAAATACTTAAGAGGTGATGGTTTGCGGGATACGCTTCACCACTATCGTGGCTCGCCCCTAACGGGGTCGCCTAACAGGTGCGTATGCGGTTCGGCAACTCTGTTGCCTCACCCAAATTGTGCCTTCGGCACAACTTCGCATACGCCCAAAACGTTAGCAGAAATTCGGGGGCTCGCCTATGAATGAGCAAGATAAAATAGTAAAAATTCTAATCAAAAAAGGAAAAGAACTATTAAAACAACCATACACAAACATAAAATTTATTGGAAATCTAGAAGCTGATGATTTACTCAATGACATTAAAAATTTTCCTCATGCATTTGTACTTGCTTGTATAATGGACAGACAAATAAAGGCAGAGAGTGCTTGGTTAATTCCTTATGAAATATCCAAAGAGATTGGTGGTTTTGAATTTTCAAGACTTACAAAAATAAGCCAAGATAGGTTTAAAGAAATATTCAATAGAAAAAGTCTTCACAGATTTAATAATACAATGGCAGAGAATTTTTATCTTGGAATTCAGAAGATTCACAAAGATTACAACGATGATGCTGCTAATATTTGGAAAGGAAAGCCCAGAAGTGCTACGGTAGTTAAGAGGTTTTTAGAGTTTAAAGGTGTTGGAGTAAAAATAGCAACTATGGCAGCAAATATCTTGGCAAGAAAATTTAAAATTCCGATGAGTGATTATATTTGTATAGACATTTCTCCTGATAGGCACTTAAAGCGAGTTTTTAAGAGATTAG
>DAXV01000077.1:21012-61953 GCA_002506595.1 Acidilobaceae archaeon UBA158 | reverse complement strand
TTATGATTTGTGGCGGACCCGGGGGGATTTGAACCCCCGACATTCGGCTTAGGGGGCCGACGCTCTATCCTGGCTGAGCTACGGGTCCTTATGGACCCTTTAGCTGGCCCTTTCTATTTTGCCAAAATATAAATTCATAAATAAAATTTTAAAGCTTTACTAGTTTAATCGTTAACATAATCTTTTATTACTTCTTTAGCCCTTTCTATTGCTTCATTTAATTTTCCTTCTCTCACATATTTTTCATAAATTTCATCCTTTTCTACTTCAAAATATAATTTATACCTAATCTTTGGATTTTTAATTTTTTCTTTAATATATTTTTTAAATTCCTTCATGGAATCATAAAGTGTTTTAATTTCAATATCGTTTTCCAAGCATTTCTCTATTTTTTCCAAACTCCTCCTTGCAGCAATCCCTGTATTTCCCAAACTTGTTGTAGCTACTTCTAAGTTATCATATATTTTCTTTCTAAATGGAACAATAACGTTACCTAATGAAGAATTAGTAGCATTATTTATTAGCTTACCTTTTTCTTTTGCAATTTTATATATTCCATTATTTATAAATTCGTTATCGGTCGTTAAAACAATTAAATCGTTCTTATCTATAAAATCAATTAAATCTTCAGGTTTATTGATTTCCATTTTTATTAATTTTAATCTTGAATCATTAATTTTTGTTAAATTTTCATTAAAATATGAAGCTATAACAGTTACATTTGCTCCTGCTTCTAGAAATGTTAAGGCCCTCCTTGTACCTACATTACCCCCTCCTATTACTAATACCTTTAACCCATCAAAATCAATATATAAAGGGATGTGAGTCATTAATTCCCCACCTTTTTGCAATATCATTATAATCTATAAAACATAAAGGTTCATCTCCCCAGAAATTATTATTTATTACTTTAGCCCTCCCTCTGCTTCCTCCGCCACATATTTTCTTAAATACACATTTACTACATCTTTCTCCTTCTAAGTTATCTGATAAGTTGATAAACTTTCCAAGATTTGGATTTGTTATTTGAAGTATTTCTTCTAATTTCTGTTTTCTTAAATCACCAATTATATAATCATCGATGAATTGGCAAGGTCTAACTGTTCCATCTGGATAAATGCTAATTGTTTTCCTCCCACAATCCCCTTGGGCTTGGATCATTCTCAAATACTTTAAGAAATCTTCTTTATTTGTTGAAATTTTATCTGCTACATAAATTCCTATAAAATTACCTCTAACAACTTCTATTTCAATTTTCGATTTGTATTCATTTGCTTTTTCTATTAATATATTTGTTAAGCTTATTAATTGCTCTTTTGTAGGCAATTCTGATGATATCTTTACTGCCCTCCCTATTGTGTCTAGCAAATATAATGATATCCTCCTTATCCCTTTTTTCACAGCAAAGTCTATCATTGATGGTATTTCACCTATATTATATTTAGTTATAGTTGTCCTTAATCCAACATCTATTCCATATTTTATTGAATTTTCAATACCTTTCATTGTTAAAGAAAATGCACCATCATAACCTCTAAATTTATCATGATTTTGAGGATAAATGCTATCCAAAGAAATTCCAACATATATGTATCCAAGCTCTTTTAATTTTTTCGCGTTTTCTTCTGTAATTAATGTACCGTTAGTGCTTAAAGTTAATTTAGGTTTTTTCCTATTTGCTAAAACCTCTGAAACATCCCAAAACTCCTTTCTATAAAGAGGTTCTCCGCCAGTAAATACAATTAAAGGTAATTCTAATTTTATTATTTCATTAGCAACTTCAATCAGCTTTTCTTTACTTAATTCTTCTCTATTGCTTTTAGATGAAGCATCTATATAACAATGAATACAATTTAAATTACATTTATATGTTATATTCCAAAAGACTGCGGGCTTTAATTCGTTTGTAAAATTAGATGGATTATCCTTATTATAATGGCCCTTTATCTTTGAAGAAACAGTCCCTTCTCCAGTTACCATAACAGTTATTGGTATCATCTCACCACACCAGGCTTTAAATCTTCTAAGCTATAGATAACCATTATATCTTTTGGCTTACAATTTTCTTTTAATTCTTCAACCATTTTATTTATTTTTTCTTTATTAGTTGCATGTATCATTGCATAGCTAACGTGCTTCCATCTCCCTTCAGGTATTGATTGCCTTAAAACGACATGAGTAGAGAAACTCATTGATGCTGCACACTCACATATTTCTTCTTCATTATTATTCGGTTCCATAACAGCCATACCGTTTTCTTTAAATCCCAATTTGTCTCCATCTAAAGCTGCTCCTGGATCTGCTATAACACCTTTATCTAATAGCATTTTTAATGTATCCTCAAGCTCTTCTTCTGACATATTGTATTTCTTTAATACATAATCATATGGTCTTTCATTTATAGGTAAACTTTTTATTGATAATGGAAAATCATTATCTATACCTAAATCTTTTACCAAGGGTGGATTTTTTGGCAATAATGCATATTTACCTGCCTTTGAAACTCCATTATATAAATCAAATTTAACGCTCAACTTATAAGTCCTCTTTGATAATAAAACAACATATGATTTCGAATTAGACTCATTCATCATCCTTTCAGCTAATTTAATTAATTCTTCATGACTAGATCTCTTTGCAACGATCCAAACATTATATATTGGATGATTTCTTAAATAGCTATGCGTAACTAATGGATCCTTCATAGCTATTTCAGCTAATTTTTTGTAGTTTTCTCCAGATTCAAATGCTATTAAAGCGGCTTCATTACCTTGAGATCTGAAATTATAATAAAATCCTATTCTTTTTATTATACCTTCATTCTTTAATTTGTTCATTCTATTTAATAATTCATTTAATTTTATCCCTAATCTATCAGATATTTCATCATATGGCCTTGAATTTAATGGAAAATTGTATTGCAATTCCATTAATATATCTTTATCTAATTTATCCATTTCCTTCACCTCAAGCTATCATAACTTAAACCATGTCTTTTTAATATTGGTTCATATTCTCCTGGATTATATAAGCAAGCGGGATCTTCTGCAAAGGGATCACCGGTATAAGCAAAAGCCCTTGCTCTGCTACCTCCACATATGTTTTTGAATTCGCATAAACCACATTTTCCTTTTAAGTCTGAAGACCTTAATTTTTTAAATAACTGTGAATTTCTATATATATCTACAATGCTTTGCTTCCTAACATTTCCAGCTGGATAAGGTAAGAAACCGCTCGGATATACATAACCATCATGCGAAATGAATATTATTCCCCTACCATCCCTAGTTCCATGTGTTTCAGCCTTGCTTTCTCCTTTAGGTTCTCCCATTATTTCTTTTAATCTATTAATAAGCCTATAGTATAAATCTCCATGATAAAATTCTTTTTCATAATTCAAATTATTTTTTTCAAAGTTTTTATATAATAAAGTTATTCTTCTAAACATAGGTCCTTCTGAAGTTCTTATTGTTAAGTTATATTTACTTGCCTCATATAAAAATGATGAAACGTCTTCCCATTCTTGCTTTGTTAAATCCTCTTCGAATTTTCCTCTTCCAACAGGAATTATATAAAATACTTCCCATACATTAACGTTAAGTTTATTTAATAAGCTTACCATATCTGGTAAGCCTTCTAATGTGGACTTCATTACTGTAGTATTTACTTGCACCTTGATTCCTTTATTTATCATTTTTTTAATTACATCAATTGATCTATCCCATGTGCCTTCAATTCCTCTAATTTTATCATGAATTTCTCTATATGGAGAATCTATACTTATAGAAACTGAAGATATTTTATAATTTGATATTTTTTCTATGGTCTCATCATTTAATAAAGGAGTAACGCTGGGAGATAATGCTGTTATTACACCTTTTTTATTTGCATATTCAATTAAATCCCAAATATCTTTTCTCATTAACGGATCTCCGCCTGAAAATACTAATATAGGGGATGGTTTTCCAAAATCTGAGATCTGGTCTATTAGCCTTAGACTTTCTTCGTTATTTAATTCATTTGGTAATGGTTTTGTTATTGCTTCGGCTCTGCAATGCTTGCATGCAAGACCACATGCCTTTGTCGTTTCCCAAAATATCAATATAGGTTTCTCATCCATAGGCCATTGTCTATGACTCATTTTAAATCCCATTTGTGTATATGCTATACAAATAAATATTGAATAGTATATGCTAATATAAACAGCAATTCAATTATTATATATTTTTACTTTACTTTTTGTCTTGATCTATTAATTTCTTCTGCTAATTTATATAGAATTTCCCTTTTTTTAACTCCCTTAGGTATCACTACTCTTTTTGTTTGCTCAAACCATAATCTAGGATATTTTTTATCTTCTATGATAGCATCAAATCCAAGTTTTTTTGCCGCATTAACAATTTCTTCTATACTAGGCTTTGATACTGCTTTATCTTTAGAAATCTTTCTACCATCGTTTCTTGATAAACTTGAGTCAATATAACAAGGCCATATTATATACTTATCTTCTTTAGGCATATTTCATAACCTTATTCAGCTTGCTGCATTAATTGCTTCTTCCTAATAGACGATAATTTTACTTCTTTCCTTAACCATAATTCTATTAATGGGCAAGTAGAAGGCTCATAGTATCCTCCTAATCCGCATTCATCTATATGAGGACATGTGGTGCAGGGAATATCTAAAATTGACGATAAACTAATGTTTAATAGCTTAGATTCAATAGGCTTTTCTGTAACGAATAATCTATAAGTCCTCCTTCCATTAACTATTACCTGCTCCCTTTTTATCAAACCTTTTTTTGCTAACCTTAAAACAAGTCTTGAACCTTCTCTACTATCTAAACCCATCATTTTCCAAAGCTCACTTTGTAAAACACCATCCTTGTGTTCCTTAATCGTTTCCATAGCCGCTTTCTCTATCTCATCTGAATTACGTGGCATATTTTAAACACCTAAATATCAGCAGTTTGGGATCTAACCTCTAATAATATATGATTCCTAAAAGATTTATATTTTTGGTATATTGTGTATTAATAATAATTTTTCTAATACATTAAAAAGATATTTTATAAATTTAATATAAAAACTATTTAATTAATATTAAATTAATATGTTAATTCTTCGGTATTGAAATAAATATATTTTTTACCCCCTATTCTATAAATAAAAATAGACTTAAGGTGATCGAAATGGAAGATTCAGTAAAAGAAGCTAAAAAATTGCTTGATGAGACAATTGAACTTGCAAAGAAAATTTACGGAAAAAGATGGATGAGAGAATTAAATATCATTGAAGACAGATTTGGTGGAGATCCATATGATGTCTTAGAATTCTTAAAAAAAGAAGCAGAGAGCAAAGGAATTAAACTAGAGCAAAAATAATTTTTGTTATCTTATTTTTAACTTACCTTATTTGATTGTGTTTTATACGTAAAGATTTATTATCTATAATAAGTTTTATTTAAAAATATTACTTTTGTATACCATTTTTTCTTCATAATAATTTACCTCGATAAAAATCATAAGTGATATAAAATTTTTCAATTATATAAACACATAAAACTCTCCAGTATTACCCTTACTATACCAGAATTATAAGTAGAGAAGGGAGGTATTATTGCCGGTTCCACCTAACAAAAGAAAGTTTGAATTGCTCGGAAGGCCTAAAAATAAGGTGTTAAATTATATTATAGTCAATATAGATAATAAAAAATTGAAAATAAAGTTAAACAGTAACGTATATGATAGCAAATTCAATTTAATAGGAAAAGTATTTGATATAATAGGTAATGTAGAAAAACCTTATGCAGTGATTAAACCTTTGACAGATAACATAAATCTTAATGATGTATATTTTGTAGAAATTAAGAAATTTGGGGGCCGGCATTATAAGAGGTGAAATTCTTGAATAGATGTCCTAGGTGTGGCTCAAGTAATATAATATCTACTCTTGACGGTAAACTTGTTTGTCAAAATTGTGGATTGGTTATAAATGAAAACCTGTTAGCAGATAAACCTGAGTGGAGATCTTATAATGAAAAGGGCATCCAAAATACAAGAGGTATAGAAAGGGCTTCGCAGACAGAAACATTATTAAGACACGACAAAGGGGGTGGCGCTTTAACATTTACACCACCTAAATCAAGAAACATATTAAAAGCTTTTAACAGCAGAAGAATAAGTATGAGACATGCAACTTCGAGGTCAGAAATGCCTCAAATTGCTATGTTTTCATTAGCAAATAAACTAACAGAATATTTTAATTTACCAAAATCAGCATCTCAAACATTAGGATTAATACTTCATGAATATATAGAAAAAAATGGGGGATCTGTTGGTAAAGATAAGGAAGCAATAATTGCGGCTGCATTTGCTAAAGTTGTTGAATTATATAACCTAAACATATCGCAATCAGAAATAGAAGAATTCATGGGCATAGATAATAATAAGCTTTGGGAAGGTAAAAAGAAGCTTAATGATTTGGGTATCCTACCAAAATACAGATTTATAGAAAGTGAAAACTATGGATATATTAATAGTAATGATAGAATGTTAACAAGGGTTGTTACATATATAAATAGAATTGTATCATCTTTAAATTTAAATCAAAATATTATAGAGCAATCAATTAGCTTTGTAAAAGAATCATTATCTTCTGGTAAAAATCTTTATGGTAAAAAACCTGAAGCTATAGCGGCTGCTGCTGTTTATTTAGTATCAAGACTAAATGGCTATGATATAAGCCAAAAAGAGATAGCTGATACAGTTTCCATAAAAGAATCAACAGTAAGAAAGCTTTACAAATTCCTGATAACAAACATGACAGTAGTTGTTTATATATAATTAATAGTTAACCCTTTTTTCCTTTTAAAGGTTAAACTTAGTAATACCTTTTTGGTGTTAAAATGATAACAATAATAATTATCATAGCAACCATATTTATAATATTAGGCATAACTTCATTCTTATTATACCATAAAGCTAAAATAATTCTAATTCAAAATAAAGTAATTCCAAAAAATTTCTTAGAGAAGATATACATAAATATAATTGAATGGTATATAACTACATCAAAAAATTATTTTTCAAATTATGCCCAGCTTATTTTAAAAAACAGAGAAAATCTAGATGTAATAAGATTAAGCAGATTAATAAGGAGTTCAAATTATTGCCCAAAAGATTCTGAAAAACTATCTATATATTTACCAAAACTTGGCTTATATGAAGATGTTATAATTCTTTCATCAAGAGGGTGTAGCGTTTCATCTGAAGCATTGATGGAATCAAGAAATGCATTACTAGCTTTAGGCATATCTAAATGGGAAAAAGAAGCATCTATAAAGCTAGGAAAAGAACCTGTTTTATCGAAAAAAGCTGATATAGTATCTTTATATTGTTCCAAAGATAAAATTTTCGCATATATTGATGGAATAGAAATTGATATACCGCCAAAAGGATCTGAATGGAGAATAGGCGATCCTAGAGAAAGTCTAGAACTGCTTTTATCTTCAATCAAACCATCAAAAATAATATATTGGGGAGATTGTGATATAAAATTTGATAATTATAATGCAATAAATGCAAAGAACCTTTATTCAATAGCCTTCCCAGATTCTGAATTATCTATAGTTTCAGCATATTATCATTTAATGATTCCATTTTCAACAAATTTAGCAAAAGCAGTTTATACAATATCATTATTATCAAAGAAAATAATAAGCCTTGTTAATGTGGAATGGAATAATATGCCTGATGATATAAAATTTGCAGAAACTTTACCAGATATACAATTACCAAAAAATGAGGAAAATTATGTTATAATAACTGATAAGCCTAGATTAATTTATCCAATTTGGAAACCTTATACTATAAAGCAATTGCCTTTAAATGGAAATAAATGGGATTATGCTGCAAGAGTATCTATGGCAGTTTTAAAAATAAGACATGGTGAAATTGCAAAAGCAGTTTTAATAAAAAGGGGCAATGAACTTGATAAATCATTACCATATCTTATTGTAAGCAATATAATCAAAAACAACGAACAATTAAATAATGGATATCAAATAGAACCATGGGATTTAGATTGTGTAGAAAAAATAGATAAGGCAAAATTAGATTGTATTGAAAATAACGAAGATTGCTTATTTATGCATGGATTAACTGTATGGGAGAAAGAACTAATCAATATAGGAGCATCAATTCCATGCAAACGTGAATCATTGTCAAACGATCTAAGAGGAATAGAAATAAATGACGTCATTAATATTAAGACTAATGAACTATCTGCTGAAACTTTTATTTCACAAGAAATATCTAAGGTTTTAAACATCAATGGGCCTACGAAAACTAAAGTAAAAGTAATCTCATCTTCGCATGAAATAAAAGATCCTATAAAGGCATCTGAGGCAGCTTTAAAATTACTAGGCCGAGAGGGAAAAAGATTGATTATTACGCCAAACGATGCCTTAGCTAAGAACATAAGCCATATAATAGACGGAATTTATATAGAAAGAACTGATGATATGGATTATTGGTTTAATGAAAATAAAATTGGTGTAATTTCTTTTGAAAAAAACTTGTTTTTACCTGAGGTATCCTTTGTTGCAAGTAATGTTGTATTAGTATTTCCAGAAAGGATAGTTAATAATATTGAGAAAACAATTAAAAACATTAGTAATTACGATTTCTACATCTTTAGATCGTTAGAGTTATCATCAAAATATGGATCTAAGGCTGTTTCAAGGGCCCTTTCTTTGCATGATAATAGAGAATTTATAGAATTGGTTGAACCTAAAGAAGAAATATCAGCAAAAAATGAAATAAATTATGACTATTTATTAGATGAAATAAATTCATACTTTAACAAATTATGGAAATCGAGACCTAGACCTTATCAACAACTAAGTATTTCATCGTTTATCAAAATGCTTGAGAAAGGAAATCCAACAATAGAAATTGTAATATTACCAACAGGTGCAGGTAAAAGCGCTATATTTCAAATCATATCTAAGGTTTTACAAGATTCCGGATTTGGAGGCTCTGCAATAATTGTTTCCCCTCTTAAAGCATTAATACATGATCAGGTTGAAAATGCAAAATCTAGAGGATTCAAAACTTTATTTATAGATTCTAGCGTTCCTTTAAATAAAAGAATTGATGCAATAAAATCAACAAAGGCTGGTTTTTTAGATTTCTTATATTTAACCCCAGAGAGGTTTGGGACGGAATTAATAGATGACATATTTGAAAACGCTTCACCATCATTAATTGTGCTAGATGAGGCACATACTTTATCTAAATGGGGTTTTAGCTTTAGGCCGAGTTATTTGTATATGGCAACAAAATTGCAAAAAATAAGAAAAAATGGTTATCCTCCAATAATTGCTTTAACTGCTACAGCTCCAAAAGATGTAATAAACGACATCCTGGAAAGCTTAGGCTATAATCCAAGCGAAGCAGAAACACATCATATATCATTGAAAAACGAAGAAACTCTAAATATAGATTATAATGGTAAGCCCTTGGTTTTAATAGCCCCAACGATAAGAGATGAACTTAAGTTCGATGTTATTGCAGTACCAGATAATGGAGAGGAGAGATTAAAGGTATTAGCTGAAAATGTGAATAATTTAACAGAATGGGCAGATAAATTAAATAAACCATGGTTAGGTTTAATATTTGCGCCATATGTAGAAAGCAAAAATGCATGGTGGTTTAATGCTGAAAATCTATCAAAATGGTTATCTGATAAAATTAATGAAGAAGTTCTATTTTATCATGGAAAATTAAATGAACATAAAAGAAGGGAAATAGAAAAACAGTTAATGGAATTATCAAAAAATGGGAATGGGCCAAGAATATCTGTAGTAACAAAGGCATTTGGTATGGGCATTGATATTCCAAATATTAGATGGATAATACATAGTATGCCAAGTGAAAGCATTGAAGATTTCTATCAGGAATCTGGAAGAGCTGGTAGGGACGGTAATGAGGCTAAAATAATAACTCTTTATAATCCTAATGATATTTTAAGGAGGAAGGCTCTCGCCCAAAAATCATCAATAAGAGCTAGTGAACTTCTTAAGATATATAACAAAATATTAGCATATAGATCATTATTATCAGAAAAATCAGGAAAAGCTGAGATAATACCTATACCTTTAGATGTGTTAAGCAGAGATGAATGGGCATCTGTAAGATATTTGGATGTATTAAGAAATTCTGGAATTTTAGATTATTCATTGGTTAAAGGCCCTTTAAAAGCATATGAGGCTAATAAAAAAGAAATAGAAATGATTTATGGATGGTGTGTACATATTGAAAAAGATTATTGCTTAACAAAAGGAGGGCTTGAAAAAATTAATAATGAACTAAAACCTTTTGATGTTTCTACAGCTTTATGCCAAGTAAACAACACAAAGTATCAAGCCTTTATAGCATTAAATAAGGCTTTAAATTTATCCAAGGAATACTGCGAAAATTCTATAACATCAGATTATAACAAGAACTTGATAGCGTTGATATCATTATCGCCTGGAGAAAAGAGACAAACAAAGTTTTTAGATGAAGACGTATTTAACGAAGTCTTAAGATTTTCTAAAAGAGAGATACAAAAAATTGAAGATATGCAAAAAATAATAGAAGAAGCAATTGCTATTAGATCAAGGAATGGGCCTAATAGCGTTGATCCATTTATTAAGAATAAGGTAGAAGAATATTTAACAAAAGACTTGGAAAAATTCAATTATAAAAAAATTAAAGATTTAGGTAATGTAATAGAATGTACTCCTCTTAAGGAATGTGCCAATAAGATAGCCCAAACTATAGTTGATATGGAAAAGACTTTCGGGGAAGGAAATGTTACAATAGCAGTTAACTCTTTTCAACCATTAGAGGAAGTAGAAAAAGAATACAGAAAAATAACCGGTATAACTCCCAGGTTTTCAAGTCAAGCTTATAGAAAAATTTTGACATATATAAATAAGGGAAAGGAAGAAAAAATAATGGACTTTGGTTATCTAGTAGTTATTGCCAAGAAAAATAGCAGAAATGAAATAATGGAAGATTTTCTTAAGAAATATAAATATGCAGTTTCTTATTTTTATAAGTTTTAAAAATAAGGGAAGTAATACTGACTATTTCACTCTAAGTTTTTTAAATATATATGTCTATTAATGAAGGTGGTAAAAATATGTCTCTTCAGGCCTTGCAACAAGTATTTAGTACAATTGCTTCGCATATACCAGGGGTTTCAGTTAATGGAGTCAGCTATTATATTGCAATAGCAGGATTAGCTATATTATTAACATTTGTAATAACAGGAGTAATAATACTAATGGTAAAAGCGTTTAGAGCAACTTGGAACTTAACTCCATCAGGGTTCTTGAAATTATTGCTAGCATTAGGAATTATATTAATAGTTATCGGGATTGTTGTTCCATAACAACTTCGGCTTTTTCTTCTTGTTCAACGCGTTTTCTTTTTAAGATCTTTAATCTAACGAAATCTTCTCTCATACGTTCATCTAATACTGCATTTATATACTTTATAGTTCTTAAATAGCTAGGTAATATAACATAATCCAACGCATTTATGAGTCTTTGAGTTTCTTTTAACTCATCAATAAGCCTCAATATAGTTTCTTCATACATTGCCAAATTAAGAATTGACGGTAATAATTCCTTTAGCTTTATGTATGACATAGTTAAATCGGGCGAACTCCCAGGAGGTAATGAAGGCGTGGCAATGCTCTCCATAATAGGTGTAAAGGTTGGTGTTCTTACAGAATATAATACTCTTATTCCAGTCTTTATTATAAAGCTTTCTGGAACTGATGACGCATATAAATCCACTTTAGATAAACCTTCACTTGCTGCTCCCCTATAATACAATGTAAATAAATCTGTAATGTTTTTAAAAACTTCATTTTGATATTTGTTATAATCTTCTGCAGTACTTCTTATATAATGTAACAACACTTCTCTCTTTTCTTCCATTATTCTTCTGATTCTTTTTATCATAGCATAATCTCTTTTTAGTCTAATTAAGTTTATTTTTGTTGGCAAAGTTCTACGCGGATCTATGCTCAATTTTAAACTACCTCGTATTAATTGTTATTAAAAATATTTAAGTTTTTTAAAATTTTTGTATTTGGTGAATTACAAATAAAAATATTATTAAAAGAATAGCTATTAATCTTCAATAAAATTATAAAAAAGGATGAAAAATGAAATTAGAAGTAGAAAAGAACAAAGAACAAATCAAAATAATACCTGAAAGCGAGGAAGATCTATGGAATTTGATGTTAATATTAAAAAAAGGTGATTATATATACACTAGGGTTTTAAGAGATGTTTCTATGAAAAATTCAAAGAAAAAAGAAAGAAAACCTATAGATATAAAATTGAAAGTTGAAAACGCAGAATTTCAACCTCTTACAGGTAAATTAAGAATCTTTGGTGTAATAGAAGAAGGCCCTGAGCAATTTGGTGTAAAAGGGAAGCATCAATCCGCATACATATCATTGGGCCAAGAAATTATTATAGAAAGAGATGAATGGGACGAAAAAACGTTAAATAAATTAAGGTCTAGTGGGCCTAAGGGAAAGGCATTAATTGTGGCTATTGATTATGATGAATATGCCATCTCTTTAATTACATCATTAGGAGTATATAATTTGGAAAACAGCAGCTTTTATTTTAGTGGGAAAGATGACCCAAATAGAGAAAATGAAATAGAATCTGCTATAAATGATTTAGTAAATAGAATTATAGGTTATTTATCAAAAGAAAGAGCAAACGTTTTAATAATAGCAGGGCCCGGTAATTTAAAGGAAATTTTATATGAAAAAATTAAAAAATTAATTAATAATATTAAAATCATAGTGGATAATGTCTCCAATGGTGGCATAGCTGGGATTAATGAAGTTTTGAGAAGAGATACAATTATTGAAGTTTTGAGAGAATTTTCCTCAATAAAGGCACAAGAAATTCTAAATGAATTCATGATGTTTGCTGCTAAAGATAAAGAATTAATCGCATATACTTTAAATGAAGTATATAATGCCTCAAAATTAAATGCGATCAGTAAATTGCTTATATTAGATAAGTTAATATACAGCATAGATGATAAAGAAAGATCTATTGCACAAGAAATTATTGAAAATGCAGAAAAAAACAAAGCTGATGTAGTTATTGTTACAGAGGATTCAATAGTAAGTCCTACATTAACTAATTTTGGAGGAGTTTTAGCAATTTTAAGATATAAGTTACCTAAGGAAGTTTGATTTTAATTTATGAATTTATAGAATTTAGTATATCATTTAATGTATTTTTATTGTTTGTTGCAATTATATCTCCTATAACGTCAACTTTTTCTGCATTAACATCTGCATTTTCACCCTTTGAATTAACAACATATCCATTGCATTCTCTAATAAAACCAATTGCAGCTGCTACATCAACATTTCTTAATTTTCCCCTTAAATCAATGAATGCATAAGATCTTCCTAAACCAGTAAATATTAATTCAAGAGCTGAGCTTCCAAGACTTCTTATCTTAAGACCTCTTTTTCTAGATATAAACTTAGCTAATTTATATGCCTCATCTTCTTTTTCTAGATATACAAATAATACTTTAGATTCCTCATTACTAATGTTTACCTTATTATTTCCTTCAAAACATCCATTACCTTTAGAATATGAGAAGGGCAGACCATTATAATAAACTGGATAAACAACACCAGCTATTGCATCGCTCACTTTATTTTTTCCTGGAGGTAAAACTGCTAATGAAACAGAATTCCAAGGAATACAATTTTCATAATTTATACTACCATCAAGAGGATCTAAAATAAAAGTGTATTTGCCATTTCCTATAATATTTGATTCTTCTGTTATAATTTTATAATCTAAATCATAGCCTTTTAATACTTCATTAACTATCTTTTCTGATTCCAAGTCAGCCTTTATAGTTTCTCCTCTTACTAACTTTATTTCATCTTTGTTGCAGAAGTTATTTCTTAAATATTTAACAGATTCATATGCTACATCAATTACAATTTTTCTCAACTCTTCATTATCCATCATATCCCTCAACCACTTAAGTTTAATAATTTAGATTTTATATATTAATCTCCCTGAAATGTTTCTACAGCATTTTTACTTCCAAAAAATCTTTTATATAAATATATGTTTAATGCCATAACAACGCTATAAGATATAAATGGTAATGATATTAATGATGCATCCATAAATGGCGCGGCTGCAAATGTTCCAATAGATGAAAATCCTAATCTGGATCCTTGATTAAGGCCTGATATTCTTCCTCTCTCTTCTGGAGGCACCATTGAAAGCATTGCTGACTGTTGTATTGGTATAGCAATAACCCTTAAGGCTGGATATATTATATAGATAGCCAAAGAAACAGGTAAAATTCTAATAAATGGAAATATCAGCATTAAAGGTATTGTTAATCCTCTAGTTATATAAATACTTCTTAAGAAACCAATAGCTTTATCGATTTTTGGAGCTAAAAGCATTGAAAATGTAGCAAGCAATGATGCAATTGTTGTATAAATACTCATGTATGACCTAGAAACATCGTAAAGGACTATAAATATTGGAATTAAAAAAGGTGTTATCAAGCCGCTTGATAATCCATTTAATATACCTGTAACGGAAAACTTTAACGTAACATTTCCCGCTTTCATTTTAATAGACCTTGCCCTTATGTGTTGTGACTCAATGAAATAAACAAAAATTAATGGTAGTACACTTATTATTGTTGCTAATTCCAGCTCTAGTTTATATGAAAATACTCCTCCCAATAATGTTCCCCCAGCTGCTGCTATATTGCCAAAAAAAGATATTAGTGATATCAAAGTTGTTCTGTTCTTCCTTGTTGTTAGATCCGCAATTAAGGCATTCTGAACAGGTGCTACTGATCCTCCAATACCTCCTCCTGCCATTGCTCCAGTATTGCTTATACCTCCTAGAATAGCTGCGATTACAGCTGTAAAAAAATTAATTTTTATCAATAAAATTAAAATAGATATTGTCAAAGTAAGAGAAGAAATAAATAAGCTTAACCTTCTTCCTATAAAATCCGCTAAATAACCGAAAGCTATTGAAAACAATGCAGTCATTAAAGCCGCTAATGCATATACAAAACCTAATGTAGATAAATTGAAATGAAGCATTTTTATTGCTATATATGGATAAACAATTGAGATCATACCTGCAGATATACTTCTTATTATTCTTATTATAGCAAGGTAATTTAATGATTTTATCACATTTCCATTATTGTTCATTATAGCCCCCATATATTATTTCTTTATAGTATATATAAATATTTTATTCTATATTTTATATGCTACACCTTTTTCACATATCATAGAATTTTTATTTATTATATTTCCTTCACTATCTATTATTCCATAATAGTATGCAACTGTTGATGACATAGCTGCAATATTATTACCCTCTTTGTATAATATCATCTTTTTATAATTATTTTCCTTATCATCTGGATAGTCAGAAATACAAGCAGAAGATATCTTTATACTATCTTGTTCTCTCTTAATTTTAATAGCTACTACATTAAATGTTCCGATAAAAGCTTTTATTTCTTTAACGTATTTGTTAACATCTTGTAAAATCTTGTCTATATTTCCATCAAATTTAGATAAGAGCAAACCAAGAATTTCGCTATCTGTATATAATTTAGGGTTAACATTTAATTCTTTTGATATTATTTCTTTATCAACAACTCCATTATGGGCGATTATTAACAAAGAATCATTATTATGTATCAAATATGGATGTGAATCAATAAAACCTCTTATCGGTTGTCCTTCTGCAGCTAATCTAGCATGAAATATTGCATGGTAGTTTTCATATTCTTTAATGTCTAAGTAAATTTTGTCTTCAAATATAGGCATACTGCTTTTATAAAAATAAGAAACATTATTATTGGTAACATAATATCCCCAACCTGTATTATGAACAAATCCTTTTCCAAAAATATCATTTTTAGCGGCTTTTATCAAAGAATTATACAGTTTTCCTATAAAAGTACCATTGGCATTTGCTATAAAAAGTCTGCACATTTTTATTCCTCCCATTTACCAAACTTTAAAGCTAAGAACGAGTATATTATAGTTTCAGCTATTAATATTAAAATAGAATAATAATTTATAACACCCTTTGTCATAAAGTCTTGTAAAAATATTGAAGCTGGTGTAGCAGGAGATAACATAAGTGGATATAATGCTATTTTTGGCAAAAACGTATATGGATAATATAGAGGAGGTAGCATTGTTAATATTACTGAAAGAAAGCTTCCAACTCCCCATGAATTCCTCATATGAGTAACTCTACTTCCTGTCATATAAGCTAAACTTGTTGCTGCTACCATAACAATTACAAGAATTAATATAGTTAAGCCTAATAGTTGTAATGAAAATATTTTGTAAATAAACCCTAAAATTATATAAAGTAATAATCCTGGTAATGAATAAAACAAATTCCCTAATCCAATGCCTAATAAATATTCTATTGGTGAAACATCTGCTGCTATTAATAGTTCTTGTATTTTTAATTCCAATTTGAAAAAAGATGTATCTCCTATCGCAGTTAATGCATTGCCTGTTATTATTGATATAATTCCTCCTAGAATTGCATATTGAACTAAATGCCCTCTACTTACAATATATATAAAGAATAAAAGAGATAATGGCAATGCCAGATATGATAATACATAATAATAACCTCTTTTTACAGATGAGTATCCATAAAACCAAACAAAGGCTAAAATAAATCTCCAATTAAATTTACTCGTTTTCAATTTCAACACCACTTAAGATTAAAACATCTTCAAGGCTTACTGGCTTTATCGATATTTTGTTATTTCCATTTATTTTGGCTTCACTAATTAATTTTTTTGCTTCATCTGGCGTTACATAAGAAATTTTTAACTCTCCTATAGATATATCACCAATACCTTCAACTCTTACCTTGCCTTTAAGTGGCTCCATGAGTTCGTTTAAATTTCCAACCTTTATAGCCTTACCTTTATCAATTATTGCTATTTGATCACACAAAGCCTGGGCCTCTTCCATATAATGAGTTGTTAAAATAACGTTTCCTTTAAGCTCTCTTATTGCACCCCATACTTCTAACCTAGATATTGGATCTAAGCCAACAGTCGGCTCATCTAGAAAAATAACTTCAGCCTGTGAAGCAAGGGCCATAGCAACAAAAATCTTTCTCTTCATTCCTCCTGATAGCTCATCTGTAGAAATATCAATAAAATCTCCTAGACCTACTTCTTTTAGAGCCATTTTTGCAAGATTAAGAGACTCTTTTATTGAAAAGCCTCTTGCAGTTAAATACATAACTAAATGCTCTAATGGAGAAGAAATTCCTGCAGGCTTTGCCTCTTGAGGTATACTACAAATCATTTTTCTTAGTTTATGCTTATCTTTTATTACATCATAACCCATTACAAATGCTTCACCAGATGTTTGTCTTAATTGTGTTGAAAGAATTTTCACAAGTGTTGTTTTTCCTGCTCCATTCCTTCCAATTATACATGATATTCTTGAATTTAATTTTAGATCTAGTTCATCAAGTGCTTTAATGCCATTTCCATATATTTTTGTAAGCTTATATGTTTCAATAATATTTTCCAATTTAATCCCCAAGTAATTATATATCTTAACAATATATATTTTTTGAGCTATATGCTTTTTCTTTTTATAAATTTCAAGAAATTAATTATAAGGTAACATTTTTTACTATAAGATATCATTAATTAATAAATGTGCGGGTAGGGTTGAAGGGCTCGCCACCCTTTAATTCCGAAGGCGTAATGCGGGACCAGTAATCTCATCACGTCGTGCTATGCAATGAATGGTCTCCATGATAGGATGAACTCCGCGCCGTGGAGTTTGCAGTGGTTGGGGGTCTATTGGAGGATAGATACCTACAACCGTAATCGGGAGAACCTGGCCAGGCCCGGAAGGGAGCAACCTGTGCCCGAATGCAAACGTTCACGGTTTGCGGAGTAGATTTATCATGGGGGTTAAACCTTCATTGCATAGCATAACGTGATGAGAAGCCGCACATGGCAAATATTTTTCATATTGATAAAGTTTATGAAAAGTTAATATTTTTATTTAGATAGAATTTATATTTCTGGAAAATATAAATTCATTAGGAGTTAATTTGAACGCTGATAAAAAATATCTATGGATTGTATCATTGACAACATCATTTGCTGCAATACTGACTCCATTAGACAGTACTATAGTTAGCATTTCATTACCTTTTATTTCAAGAGACTTAAGAATGAGCTATATAGAAACTATATGGGTTCCTTTAGGATATCTTATGGCATTAACAGTATTACTTTTACCTATTGGTAGATTATCTGATATAAAAGGTAAGAAAAAATTTTTCACGAATGGTTACTTAATTTTCACTATAGGTACTATAATGAGTGGATTATCATTTAATGGTTTTGAATTAGATTTATGGCGCATAATTCAAGGAATTGGTGCTGCATTTATATTAGCTGTCGGAGGCGCCATAATAACAGAAACATTTCCTAATAATATGAGAGGCAGAGCATTTGGTATATGGTCCTTCTCCGTATATCTAGGAACAACTTTAGGACCTGTTATAGGTGGTCTTATTGTTAGTATAACAACATGGAGATATATATTTTTCGTTACAGTTCCACTAGCAATTATTGGATATGTTTTATCAATTAAATATATAAAAGAATCTAGTATTAAATTAAATGAAAAAATGGATTTCATTGGATCTGCTTTACTAATTATTGGATTATTTACCATAATTTATGGCTTAACTTACGGGTCTTTCATAAGTTGGAACATATATTCTATATTATTTTCTATATTTGGATTAGTGATGTTTGGAGCGTTTTTAATTTATGAATATATAAATCCAAACAAAGCAATATTAGATGTTAAACTACTTAAAAACAATATAATGTTTACAGCAGGTAATTTAGCTGCTTTACTTAATTATACGGGATATTTTTACCTCTCATTCTTTATATCATTTTATATGCAAAGGATTTTAGAATTTTCTCCTCTAATAACAAGCATAGCTTTAATATCTCTTTCAATATCCATGGTAGTTCTATCACCAATTAGTGGTTGGTTATCAGATAAAATTGGCTCAAGATTATTGGCTACGTTAGGTATGCTTTTAATAATGCTCGGGTTATTACTTTTAATTCCCCTAGGCCTTAAAACGAGTTTATTTGAGATATCACTTAGGATGGTCATTATAGGTGTTGGTATGGGATTATTCTCTTCGCCAAATACGAGTGCTGTAATGGGATCAGTTAGCAAAGATAAACTAGGTGTTGCTTCAGGATCATTAAATCTCATGAGATTTTTAGGGCAATCGCTAAGTCTTGCAGTGGCTAGTTTAATAGTTGCAACATATATTCCAAAATACGTGCTTTCATCAGTATTTACTGGACTAGCGATTGCTAATTATCAGGTCTCAGCGCAATTATTTATTTTAGGACTTAGAAGGCTTTACCTAATTTCTTCTATCATAATTTTTATTGGAGCTATTTTGTCAGCATTAAGAAATAAAAGGAGATCTTAAAAAAAGAAATAAAAATCATGTTTCAACAAAAACGAAAATTTTTATATTAGTTTTTGTTTTTTAATAATTGCAATAAAAAGGGGTTTGCTCTTGAGATTAAATAATATCAAAATATTATCCTTGACTTTATTATTTTTAGTCATTTTTATGATACAATATTCTTATGCTATGAAAATAACTAAATATGAAAATATTCAAAACAATGTTTCAATATATAACGCAAAAATTGATTTTCAATCTGGATTAAATGAAAGTATAGGAATCAACGATAATGGATCAGCTTTAATAAATAATCAAATTGTGAATTATTATTATACCACCAATAGTCTTATGGGATATTTTGCGTTCTATGGAGGAAACTTTTATTCTGGCCCTCCTGTTAACAATAATGCATTTTCAGTGCAATTAAACTCAAATTTTAATGTAACTAATAGCATGACTTTATGGGCTCAAGATGTTTTTGTTGTCGAATCTCAAAACGGTCTTTATTATGTTTACGTGTTAGATAACTTATGGAATAGTTCATATCCAAGTTTTAGCATAAATCAAAGCCTAGTTTCTGGTTATGGGAATTTTTCTACATCTAATAACCAAGTATATTATTATAGCTTCGCTTTAACAAATAATAATGTTTTGTATTATACAACTTTATCACCATTTTATTTATATACTAAAATGGTTTTGAGCCAAAATAGCATTGGTTACCCTCAGATTTACATGTATTATGAATTTCAAAATAAAACATATAATTCTGGATGGATTTTGTATGATATAATAACAATTCGTGTTAAATCTAATAATCCTAAGTTCCTTATAGGAATACATAACTCAATAAATTCTAATATACCATACTATCCTTTTGTTACTCAATGGGTTGTAGGCGGTGAAGGTGGGGGAGCACAACTAAGCGTTTATAGCTGGAACGCTTCTATGATGCTCTATTACGAATATAATGGTAGATTTTATAGTGTGCCTGATGGTGTTAGCCTTCAACCATCAGTTTTTACAGCATTTGCAACAGCTGAAAATGTTAATCAATATAATGGAATTACTGAATATTATAATTATAACAATAGTCTTGGATTAGTATATCAAGTACACGGATATAATAAACAAGAATTTTTATGGCAACCAAATTCTTTGTATATATTAAACGGGCATCTACTTAAATTATATCTTATTCCTCCAAAAGGAGAATGGAAAATAATTATCTCTGGAAACAATGGTTATTATAATGAAACTTTTGGAAATTATTCTCCAATTAACTATTTCTTACCATCTGGACAATATAATTTAACAGCTATTCTATATGCAGGCCCTAATCCAATAATATCATTTTCAAAAACGTTTAATATTACTGGAGGTATTGTTAATGTATCATCGCCCGTTCCGTTTTATATTAATGGAACTTCAGAAAATAGTGGAAGATATGAGTTTTCTATAAAGGCTAACATAACATTCCCATTGATTTACTATGAAAATTCAAGTAGTAGAATGATATTCGAATATCTAGTTGTAAACAATAAAATAATTAAGAATAATTCTTTAATCTTATATGCAAACACTAATGTGACGGCATTTTACAAACAACAATATTATTTAACAGTAAACATACAAATTCCTGCACAAATAAATGGAATAAATACTACTTTAAAGAGCAATTGGTATAATGAGTCTACAACTATTAATATTTTCAAATATTATTATTTTAATAATACAGTTAGAGAATTAATAAACTCTAATGTAACGAAATTGCAATTACTTAATCCTGTTAATATCTATGCATCTTTAATGTATCAGTATTTTGTTTTGATAAATCTCCCTAATGGAAGTATATCAAATTGGTACAATGCAAGCTCTATAATAAAATTACCTATAATCATATATAATGGCTTAACAAGGTATAAACTTAACCAGACAAGTGAAATAATTATAAATAAACCAATTAACATTACTCCATCTTATATAAAACAATATTACGTAAAAATTACTTTGCCTAACGGCACTATTAATCAATGGTATAATGCAAACTCAACCATTATCTTACCAAAAATTATCATAAATGGTTCAACAAGGTATATTATTAATCAAACGAGCATTCTTTATGCTAGTGAGCCTTTAAATATAACGCCGAACTATGTTAAGCAATATTTAATTTACATTGTTTTACCTAATAGCACTATAAACAATTGGTATAACTCTAATTCAATTATATCAATACCAAAAATCATTTATAATGGAAGTGAAAGATATGTAATAAATCAAACAAGCAGTATCATAGTTGATAAAGCAATCAATGAAACAATAAGCTACATTAAACAATACCTTGTTAGAATTAATTTCCCAAATGGTACAATAACTGCATGGTTTAATAATAATACTTCAATTAAATTACCTAAATTTGTATATATAAGCAATAACGAGAGATATATATTAAATCAAAGCAATAACATTATTGTATTATCTCCGCTAAATATAACGCCATATTATGTTAAACAGTTCTTAGCAACAATAAATGGGGTTAGTAATTGGTATAATTCAGGATCTATTATAAGACTTTATGAACATGTTCCAATATATGAAACTATAACATGGGTAGGAAATTACACATTGCCAAACAATTCAAATCTAACAGTTAATGGCCCAATTATAGAAAATGCAGAAATTTCAACAAATATTTCCTTTGTTGGTACTACTGGGGTTATAGTTATTGTTATAGTTGTTGCAATCATTTTTATTTCTAGGAGGCATTAATTCATTAGGTTTTTATTCTTTTTTAATATAAAAATAATTAGATTTATTTTATAATGATGTTTAAATAGATATGCTTATATTTATAAATCCTTTTATATAATCATTAAGATTGAGGGCCGGTAGCTCAGACTGGAAGAGCGCTCGGTTGGCATCCGAGAGGCCCCGGGTTCAAATCCCGGCCGGTCCACATAAACTGGCCGAGATTTTTATTTTTAAAATATATAAACAATTTTCAAAACAATATATCTGGGATAAAAATGATAAAAGAAGTTAAGGCCTGGATATTATCAATAGGAAATGAAATTTTAATAGGAAGAATAACTAACACCAATGCATCCTGGCTCTCAAAGCGTTTAACATTTTTAGGAGTAAAAGTAACAAGAATTATTACAGTACCTGATGAAATTGATGATATAGTAGAAGAAATAAAAAGAGGGTTAGATAAAGCCGATCTAATTATAACAACAGGTGGATTAGGGCCCACTTATGATGATAAAACTATTGAAGCTGTTGCAAAAGCTCTTAATAAAGAATTGATATTGAATTCTATTGCTTTTGATATGATAAAGAAAAAATTTGAAATAGCTAATTTACCAATGACAAAAGAAAGAGAAAAGATGGCATACTTACCTGAAGGAGGAATCCCATTAAAGAATTCTGTTGGTACAGCACCAGGATTATTCCTGGAAACTAATAATAAAATAATTATTTCCTTACCAGGAGTACCGAAGGAAATGGAAGCAATATTTGAAGAAGAAGTAATAAATAGGATAAGTAAGATCTTGCCTCCCATATCTGTTGTTGAATGTGGATTTAAATTAGTAGGAGTTCCAGAATCATCAATAGCACCAATTTTGGAGCAAATTGACAAAAAGTTTTCAAATTTATATATTAAAAGTCATCCTAAAGGTATTGAGGTAAGCAATCCAATACTTGAAATTAAAGTACTTGCATCTGATAATGATAAGAGTGAAGCAAAGAAAAAAGCGGAGAGTGCTTTAGAAATTGTCAAAGAAGAAGCAAAGAAACTCAATGGAAAAATATCTGAGGAGTATTGTTAACCAACAGATAATTTTAACTATTGTTATTGCGTTAATTGGTGCATTGATAATTATTATAAATACAAAGTTTTTTTATAACCAGAAGTTATTATGGCTAGGAGTTACAATTATGCTAGCTTCACCATATATATCATATTATATTATTTATAAAATTTATAAAAATAAAATATAGATAAAGTATTAACTTCTATTTTTAACTTCCCAGTTCATAAATTAATAGGGATTAAAATGTCAGAACAAGTTAAACAAAATAAAAGACCTCCAAATCTTGAAGTTTCAGGCGATGAAGAACTAATAAGGAAAGTAGAAGAAGCTTTAAAAGAAGTTTACGACCCGGAAATACCGGTAAATGTTTATGATTTAGGCCTAATATATCAAATAGAAGCTAAATATGTTGATAACAAACCAAAAGTAATGATAGTTATGACTTTAACAGCTATAGGATGCCCAGTTACAGGATCAATTTTAGCATATGTAGAAGAGGCTGTAAAAGATAGAATTCCAGATATTGATGATAACATAGATATAGAAGTTACATTTGACCCCCCTTGGAATCCTGATATGGTCACTGAAGAAGGGAGAGAATTATTGAAAGAAGTATATGGATATGATGTAGTTGAAGAATGGAAGAAAAATATGCAAAATACTCAACAAGAATATCAATCTTAAATAAATAGGTATCAATTCATAACATATATTAATTTTTATCTAAATATAACTTAGGGGCATAGAATGAGTAATAAGGATAAGTGGATAATAGGTATTGACGAAGCAGGAAGAGGAAGTATTATTGGAGAGCTTATGGTAGGTTCTTATGCTATACATGAAAGCAGAATTAGCTTCTTAAAAGAAATAGGGGTTAGAGATAGTAAAATGCTTACTCCTAATCAAAGAGAATATTTATACAGCATTTTAACTAAAAATGGACTATTTTCTGTTATTCCAATAAGACCATGTGATATTGATAGAAACAATATAAACGTGCTAGAAGAAAAAGCAGCGATACAAAATATTTTAAACTTAAAAAGGCAAATTGGTAATGTTAATGAAATAAAATCAATAATTATTGATAAGTTTGGATTTCTTAGAATAATGCCATCAAAGTTAAAACAATTAGGATTCAAAGGTGAATTAATAGTTGAACCAAAAGCTGATGTAAATTATCTTGTTGTTTCAGCAGCTAGTATAATAGCAAAGGTTATTAGAGATAGAAGAATTGAAATATTAAGAAAATTATATGGAGTTAAAGGTAGTGGATATCCATCAGATCCTGAAACAATTGACTATGTATTTTCAGAATTGAAAAAAGGAAACAAACCATTATTCATAAGATATTCATGGGAAACATTAAAAGGCACAGAATTTTATATAAAGAAAAGTAAAAGAACATCTAAGTCCCTCCAAGATTTCATGAAATAGGGGTGCAAAAAACGAGTAAATCATCAGTAAGCAATAGACCATTTGAAGCGCTTCTAAAATTCATGGAAAATTATGGTTACTCTAAAATAGGTTCTAGAGAATGGCTAGAATTAAACAAAATAACTAGACTAGGATTTCAATATTTGGCTACAGAAACTTTAATAAGAGAATATTCATTTATAGAGGATGCGAATTATCATGGAAAAGAAATATATTCTCAAGAATGGAAAGGGAATAAAAAAATTATATTATATTCTGATGGTAATGAAAACGCCGATGTTATTGTTAGCAGAAAAGTTAATCCAAACACAAAATCACTTTCATGGAGATCATTATTAGATTATTTACCTCAACCTCCTTTACCTTTATTTGTTATTGATATGAGCATGAAATTTATTCATACCCCGGAAGAGCTAGCTAAGTTAAGATTACAAATAGGAATAAGCCTTTCAATATTAAGGGAATATCTATGGGATTCTCATTTAGCAATAACAGGCGCTGATGAAGAGACAAGCAAATGGTTATTAGAGGTTCTCGGATACAACAAAGTTTCCATATCTAATGCAAGACCTAGTGAAATATTATGGGGATTTGATGCAGATAAAGTGATAATATTAAGGCCAGATGCGCCTAATGCTTTAAAACCTGAAGATGTTTTGACTGCAGATGCATTTCTTATAGGAGGAATTGTTGACAAAATACCAAGACCTGGTATGAGCAGAATGCTAGATAGTTTAGTGCCATGGGGCATTCCTAGAAGGTTAGAGCTTAAAGGTTCTGTTATAGGGGTTCCTGAAAGAATAAATAGGATATTAGAAATATTGCTAAAAACAAGATATTTATATAATGGAGATATAACAAAAGCTATTATATCTACTATGACAAAGAAAGATAGAATAGCTAGAGCATATCGTGAAATTGTAAAAGAATCAAGAGAAGAGGGAGGAGTTAAATATGTTACAAAAGAAAATTACGATTCTTTAAAAACTTGGCTACCGTTAACTTTCGATGAGTATTTAGAAGCAGCGAAAAGGGCCCATATAGATGTTAGAGGTTAACTTCTCTATTTAATATTTTAAATATTATATATTATACAAAGATTTAATATAAGGGGGTTAAGATTGAAAACTGTGAAAATTGATGATTTTAACGTCTCAATTTTAGGTTCTGATAGTTTTGGAGTTAGATCATTAGCGACATTTGTAAATGTATGCAATAAAAATATTGGTATTGATTTAGGTGCTTCACTAGCCCCAAGAAGATATGGTTTGCCTCCTCATGAAATTGAAATTCAAAGATTAAATCATGTTTTAAAAGAAATAGAAGATGCAATAAAAATATCTGATTATATTATAATAACTCATTATCACTACGATCATTACATTAAAGATAAACCTAATCTTTACTATGGCAAAACTTTATTTATTAAAGACCCGAAAAAGAATATAAATAGAAGTCAATCATATAGAGCAAAGGTTTTTCTGGTAGATAACAAAGTTGGAGAAAAGGCAAATATTAACATTGCTGATGGAAATAGATTTGATTTTGGTGAACTAAAAATAGAATTTTCAAATGCATTATGGCATGGAGAAGATAAAACAAAAGTTGGAAAGCTTGTAATGGCAAGGATAATTTGTAATGATAAGTCTATAATATTTGGTAGTGATATTCAGGGACCAGGTAATCAAGAAGCTTTGGAAAAATTATTGGAATGGAAAGGTGCAGATTTATTAATAATGAGCGGTCCTCCTACATATTTTGCAGGCTATAAGGTATCTCAAGAATCAGTAAATAAGGGACTTGAAAATATGAAGATTCTTATTGAAAATCAAGTTTCAAAAACAATAGTAGCTGATCATCATTTGTTAAGAGATATACATTATAAAGATATATTAAAGGATCATTATAAATTAGCAAATAGTAATGGTGTTTCTCTAATAACTGCAGCAGAGTTTATGGGATATCAAATAGAGCAGTTAGAGGCAAGGAGGAAAGAGCTTTGGGGAAAATAAAAATAATATTTATTGAAACAGCTTTAGAATTAGTACCTAAGGAAATTATAAAAAATAAAAATATTAAATCAAATAAAATCTCTTATAAAGATGTTTTAGATATTAGCTTACATTATAAAGAGATGCTTAGGCTTAAAGATTTTAAAAAAAGGGGAAGGCCCGATATTATACATCATTCATTGCTTAATATATTAGAAAAACCTTTTGTTATTAACGGAGAAGTCGATGTTTACATGCATGTTTATGATGGAAGAGTTTTTAAATTTTCAAATGATATAAGATTGCCAAAAAATTATGATAGATTTAAGGGATTGATGTCACAGCTATTACTTTATAATAAGGTTCCTCCTAATGAAGAAAAACCATTAATATATTTAGTATCTAGTAGTCTTAACGAATTTTTAAATGATAGAAAAATTATATTACTAACTGAAAATGGTGTAAATTACAATTTAGATAATTTAATAAATTTGGCATTAGAAAAGAAAATGCCTATTGGAATAGGAGGTTTTGCTCATGGAGATTTTAGCGAAGATACTAAAAAATACGCATATAAACAAATAAGCCTATTTAATGGATATAACTTCAAATCATGGGATATTACATGTTTTATATCATCAAAACTCATGGAAAGAATTCCTTTAAAATAAATTAACCTAAAACGTGAATTAAAAGATGGGGAAATAAAAGATGGCCAAACTTTTTGGAACAGATGGCGTAAGAGGCGTTGTGGGAGATTTAATAACGCCAGAATTTTCATTGAGGATGGGACATGCTATAGGTGCATATTTTGGAAAAGGTTCTAGATTATTAATTGGAAGGGATGTAAGATTAGGAGGTGATATGATAGCAAGATCGTTAGCCTCAGGCTTGCTCGCTGAGGGTATTAAGGTCTATGATGCAGGTCTACTTCCTACACCTGCTCTACAATATGGAATAAAGTCTTTGGGCTTTGATGGTGGAGTTATGATTACAGCAAGTCACAATCCTCCGGAATACAATGGCATTAAAGTTATCTCAGGAGACGGTATAGAAATACCCCATGAAAACGAAGATATTATAGAAAATTACTATTTTAATAATTATTCCTCAAAAATGGAATGGAGATCATATGATAACTCAGTAAAAACAAGAGATGATATTATTGACATTTACATAGATGCAGTAATAAGCCAAGTTGATGTTGATAAAATTGCTAAGAAGAACTTTAAAGTTGTTGTTGATTGTGCGAACAGCGTTGGATCTTTGACTTCTCCTTTATTATTGAGAAGATTAGGAGTCAAGGCGTTTACAGTTAATTGCAATTTAGATCCATACTTCCCCGGAAGAAATCCAGAACCTAATGCAGAAACTTTACAAAATACATTAGATTACATAAAATTAATCAAAGCTGATGCAGGATTTGCCCATGATGGTGATGCCGATAGAGCAATGGTGTTAGATAACGAAGGAAGAATTCAATGGGGTGATAGAACAGGTGCATTATTAACTGAATTTTCATCCAAAATATGGAAAAATTATAATAAAAAAACATATACAGCGGTTTCTAGCAGCATATTAGTTGAAGAATATCTAAAACCAAGAGGAATAGATGTTGCTTGGACACCTGTTGGAAGTGTTACTATTGCAAGACAAATAACTAAAAACAAGGATGCAATTAGCGGTTTTGAAGATAATGGAGGTTATATGCATGTGCCTCATCATATAGTTAGAGATGGGGCTATGACAATTGCATTAACTTTATATATGCTTTCTGAAACTAATGAACCATTAAGCCAACTTTATAACAAGCTACCTCAATATTATGCAATAAAGGAAAAAGTCGAAGCTAATAAAGAACAAGCATTATGTGGCGTTGAAGCGGTTAAAGAAAAATACTCTTCTTATAGGATGATTACAATTGATGGAGTTAAAGTTTTCGGAGAGGACTTCTGGCTATTAGTTAGACCAAGCGGAACTGAACCACTATTAAGAATTACTGGAGAAGCCAAAAGTAAGGATTTAATCGAAAAAATAATTAACGATACTATAAAATATGTAAAGGAAAAATGTGGGTGAAAATATGAGATATTATTTTTTTGAATTATTAGCGTGTCCAGAGTGTAAAAGCGATGATCTTTTATTATATGAGTTAAATGTTAAAGAAGACAAAGTTGATATAGATGCAGAAAAAATTAAATGCAAAGAAAAATGCGCTTTTAAGAGAAAACCAGCTAATGAAATACCAATCGATATTTGCAAAAAGTGCGTAAATTTAGATGTAATTGATGGAATAATTATTTGCAAAAACTGTGGGAGATGGTATCCTATAATAGATGGAATACCTAGAATGCTAAATGATAAATATAGAAAATATCACGAGGATGTAGAATTTTTAAAAAAATATTTATCTTCTATTCCAATTGAAATAAAGAATTTAATGAAAATACCTGAATTACCATCTAAATAAAAGTCCAATTTTGTTTGAAAGAGGCCAGCGAAATAAAACTATAAACCTTTAGAAAATTAAAATTAATTGGTGAAAAAATGGCAAGCATCGCTACTTGGTTAGTAATAGGATTCACATTAATAATTATTGGAATGTTAGTAATATTTATAGGTACAATATATTCATCATCTCAACAGACCTCGACTCAAAAATCTGAAGTTGGAGGAGTCATAATGATAGGCCCAATTCCAATAATTTTTGGAAATTCATGGAAAGCTATTACTTTAGCAATAGTGTTAGCAATAGTTCTAATGATATTGGCAATTGCTTTTATATTGATTAGCAAAGGATTTGTTTTAAAGGTTCCAAGCTGAAATAAATTTATGAAAGTCTTTTAACAAATTCTTCAACTAAGGAATCGTATTTGCCTTTTAATTCTTCTGTTTTCTTCTTATATTCATCGTCTAATTTATTTTTGGCCTCATTGTTCAATGCTTCTAACTTCTTCAGGCCTTCATCTTCTAGTTTTCTTTTAGTTTCATCTATGTATGACATGTTCTCACCAAACTCCTAAAATAAATATTACAATAACTAAAATTTATGCTTTTCATATAAATTTAACATAACAAAAGAAAGGCAAGTCTAACCCTTAAGGATACGGGTAAAATTTTAAAGCTCAGAATTCTTAAAGAACCAAAAATTAAAATGTGGTGGAAGTCCATAATGGGCATATAAAAAGGTGATTGTTTAAGTATTTCCCGCATTAATGTAATTACATATCCCCCAAGTCTTCATGAACAAAGAGTAAAGGTCTCTTGATTAGATTTATGAATAATGTGCAGAAGATTCAACCATTGACTACTGCTTGATAAATGGAGCAAGTTGGAAAATTCTATTAGTTACGAAGTGACGAAAATGAAAACGATAAACCACAAACCTTAAACTGCCTTAAGGGAATTTAGCCCTCTAGAATAAGAAAGATGTCAGTACTTAAAAAAGCCTATCAAAAATTATTTTATAGGTGATTTTAAAATCATAATTGCGCTTTATATAAAAATACAACTACAGCTTAGAGTGATGCTAGGCTTAATGAATATTCTAAACATGTTGTTAATATTGATAGATTAACAAATAATTATATATAATTATATATGCATTGCTAAAAATGTATTAATATCATTTTAATTTCAGTTTTAGGACTTACATTTAAAAAATCTAAATTAAAGTAATGGGATATGAAATTAGATTTGCTTCATATCTCTTCCTTGATTTTTAGAAATAAATATATTTTATATATAAATTTATTTATTTAATTAAAAAATTTTAATGGCAAAATATTTTTCATAACAAAGAACAGTGTATTAAATTGAGTGATTATTTTATAATAAAAGCTTATGAATTCATTAAACATAAATAAGCTTAACTTATTTTTATTTAATATTTTTCATTTAATTTCTTTAATAACTTTTCCTTTTCTTTTATTAAATGGTGATTTTATTGTGTTAGGAACCCCTACTGATTATCTAAATAGGCTAAAAGAAAGAGAAAAAGATCTTGATATTTATGTTGGAGGAGAAAAGGTCAACGATATTTTAAATAATCCAGTAATAAGACCTTCTATTAATGTGATAACAAAAACTTATGAATTATCTTTAAAAAACGAATACAAAGGGATTTTAACTGCAAAACAAGATAATGAAGAAGTAAATAGATTAGTATATGTTGAGCAAAGTATCAATGATTTAATAATGAGGGCGGAATCTCAAAGAATACTCAATTCTCATATTGGTAATTGTAATTACAGATGTACAGGCCATGATGGGATTAATGCAGTGTATGCATCTACTTATGATATAGATTCTAAGTTAAATACAGAATATCATAAAAGATTTCTAAGATGGCTAAGAGATGTCCAATCTAATGACCTAGTAGTAGAAACAGCTATGACAGATGTTAAGGGAAATAGATCAAAAGGACCTCTAGATCAAAAAAATGATTTTGCATATGTTCACGTAGTTGAGAGAAGAAAGGATGGTATTATTGTTAGAGGAGCTAAAATGCATATTACTGGTGCTGCTATTGCAGATGAAATATTGGTTATACCAACAAAGAATATGAAACAAAATGAAAAAGATTATGCTGTATCTTTTGCAATAAGACCTAATACAAAAAACGTTCACTTTATATCAAGTTGGCACCCTATGGATATAATGAAAAAAGTTTCAAAAGATCTTGGAACAGATATAGATTATCCACTACCATTCGGCCATAGGAGTACGTATCTAATAATTTTTGATGATGTATTTGTACCTAATGACAGAGTTTTTATGGATGGCGAATATGAATTCACTGGAAAACTAATAGAATATTTTGTCTCTCATCATAGAGCTGGTGGGGGCTCTTGTAAAGCAGGGTTTGCTGATGTAATTCTTGGATCTGCAGCTTTAATGGCAGATGCAAATGGCTTATTAAATGCAAGCTATATACAAGACAGGCTTTTAGATATAATGAGGCATGGAGAATCTGCATATGCATCTGGATTGGCTGCTATGGTTAAAGGATATAGACATCCAAGCGGGGAATATATTCCAGATTTTAGATTAGCTAATATAACTAAATTGGATTCAATAGAACATCTAAAAGAAGCCATTATAGCTTCAGCCGATATAGGAGGAGGAATTACTGTTAATGCGCCATCATCAAAAGATCTAAATATTGAAGGTATATCAAATAAGATTGCTGAAGCTTTAAAAGGAAATGAAAACTATACTCCAGAAGAAAGATTAAGAATAGCAAGGCTTTTACAGTTATGGGTAGCAGGACCCCATCTAGTTGGCCTTATTCAAGGAGGTGGTCCTCCAGCTGCCGAATTATTAGCTCTTAAAAGTGATATGAAAAACAGATTAAATGATTTAATTGAAAATGCTAAAATAATGGCTGGAATTAAAAAAGAATAATATTTAATAATATAAACTTTTGAAAAATAATTTAATTACATTATTAAAAACTTTTTGTAATAATAAACAAAAACATTATTAAGAAACACTTATTAGCATTGTATATTCAATATATCGAGGATAATAAATGAATAAAATAATTTGGTTAGCAATAATATTAGCAATTGGCTTAAGTATTACAATTATAGGCACATCATACTATTTCTATTATAGAGGATATTATAATAACATAAATAACTATTATTATAACCTTGAGTCTTCTTTCATTAGATATCCTATTAATGAATCAATGATTTTGGCTAATGAGATACCAAATTACGTGCATATATATAAGAATAATAATACTATTGTTTTTAGCGATAACAATATAAATTTAGTAGTCTTGGCCATGATGGGAAATGATGCAGTAAATATGACTAATTCAACTCTTCCCTCCTATTCTCATGGAGATGTCTTTGTAATTTATGGCCTAATAAATCCAACTTTAATTGTCCCTTCAGGTTCAACGATTCATGTATTATTTATTAATCTTGACAATGATATGTATCATAATTTTGTTATAACCATTGCACCTCCTCCGTACCCATATAATGTTATGCCTTATATCGGAATGAACGGAGGTATGGGGCCTTCTATGAGAATTTATATGACATGGTTACCTCCAGCTAATTATACTAGTAACTATGCATATAGCTATGAGTATACATTTATAATTAATTCACCAGGAAAGTATTGGTATTTATGCACATATCCAGGTCATGCTGAGAATGGTATGTATGGTGAATTGATAGCTTTACCCTAAAATTGTTCCCTACATGATTTTACCTTGTTATAAATAAAAGCCTTAATTTAGATATAAAAGTTGATTACATATGACAATAAAAATTATGATTTATCTGATTTTTACTTAATAACTCAATTTTTAATTTATTATCTGAAAATAATAATTCTTTTTATTTTAACCATAATAATTTTTATTTTAAAAAGTATATTTTATTTTATTTATTTCCTTTATTATTTTCTCAAAATTTTCCTGAGCTTTATTATATGCATCTATTATATTTAATTTTCTATAAAAATAGTAATAAGAAACTAAACCTGTTATTATATCTCCTGCTCCAGTCCTATCATTAACTACATTTCCAGAAGGCCTTATTTCCTTTATATCATTTTTATTAATAATTATCGTATTCTCAATACCCATCGTATAAAGCAAAATAGAATTAGTTATAACGTTTTTAATAAAATCAAGCGGTACATCATCGCTTGAAACATGTATTAAATCTATATAGTTAAATGGAACCAAATCCATCCATTGCTTCAGAGATCTAGTATAGCCTTGAGGGTCTAATACTATTGGTTTATTTAATAATTTTATTTGCTCTGGAGGTATTTCATTAAATATGGGAGATATAATAATGAAATCAAATTTGATATTCTTGGTCTTATTAATTAAATCATTAACATCTATAGTCATTATTTCGCCAATAAATTTAGTTGTTCTTTTATCCTGATTATATTTATGATAGAAGATAGCGCCTTTAACTTCTTGATGAACTCCAAGAGTTATTATATTATATTTTTCTTGCAAATTAATTGTTTTTTCTGTTTCAAAACCAATAGGACCATAAAAATAAACATCACAATTCATTTTCTTTAACGCAAAGCCAGCATATAATGGTGGCCCGCCAGCACAAACAATTTCAGTATTATTTATGTTTATTATATCTATTGTCGGCGATGAGACTATTAATGCATTGCAATTCAAATCCTATCACTCACAGGTTTTCATTGTTATATATCCCATTATATAACTTATCTGGTATATCCTTTAATTGTATAAAAATTATTTGTGCAATTCTTGCGTATTTTTCTATTCTAATTCCTTTATCATTCAATATGTTTAGCAAAGCTTCTCCCCTACCATTATAGCCAGGATCCCACAAAGCACAATTGAGGGTTGCCCCCATTCTTAATAAACTACTTCTTGGTAAACATATACCTATAGCTTCCTTTGGTATTTCAACTATGTCATAAAATCTTATTTTATAGGAACCCTTGGATAAATCATATATATTATTAATAGGTGTAATTTCTTCTGCATTTGGTAAAATTCTTTCTTCTTTTCCTAAAATCCCTTGCTCTAAAAACTTAAATACTTTATCTAATCTTAAATCAACACCGGCTGGTTGTATTTGAGATTCATCAATTCCTTTTATAAAATTTGATATTTCTTTGCCCGTATAAGCCAACTAAATTTCACCAATAAATCAATAGATTTAGAAAAATTTATTTGTTAATGGTTTTAAAAATTTATATTATGAATTAAAAATTATAGACTATGGATAAAATGATACTATTTTAACCCTATTTCCATTTTCATCGTATAAATATATTTTACCGGTTTCTTCATCTTGCGTTTTTTTATGATGTCCATCACAATATGGTTTATTCGCTGAAAGACCGCATGCGCATATGTGGAGTTCTTGCCCATTATCTAGTTTTATAACATAAGGATGATTCCTCTCATGTAATACTATCCTAGCCATTCTCTTCACCAAATTTTTGACAAAATTGAAAATCTTTAAAAAAGAATATATATTTAAGATTATACCAAATTTAAAAATCTTTATTTTTATCATATACTTATAATTTAAAAAAATAAATTATTAAATATTAAAATAAATTTTTATATCTATATCTAATATAATTCATAGGTTTAAATAAAATTAATTCATAAATGTCACGTAAATAANNTAAATAATTAAAAAATCATTCATGTATTGTCCTTGATTGTTCTCTCAAGAAATTAAACAAATAAAAAGGACCACCAGCATTTTTTCCTGTAAAACCTGAGTGCTTCCATCCCCCAAATGATTGTACTCCAGGCATTGCACCGGTGGTTGCACCATATATTCTATTCGCATATACTACTCCAGCTTCAATTCTATCAAAGAAATATTCTATTTCTTTTTTGTCTTCGCTGAAAATTCCTGCTGTTAATCCATAATCTACATCATTAGCAAGAGTTATTCCTTCATCTAAATTCTTGATTTTCTCAACAAGTAAAATTGGTGTAAAGAATTCTGTTTTCCACAATTCGCTATTTCTCGGTAAATTTACTATTATTGTAGGTTCTACAAAATAACCGTTTTCTTCATCTATTACTTTACCACCAATCAATATTTTTCCTCCATCGTTGATTGCTTGGTTAACAAACTTTTTGTATTTTTCAACTGCAGTTTTATCAATAAGTGGTCCAAGAAATGTTTCTTTCTTTGTTGGATCTCCTATTTTAATTTCCTTTGTTCTTTCTATAATTAGTTTTATAAAATCATCATATACCTTTTCTTCTACATAAACTCTAGCTGTTGCGCTACATTTTTGAGCACCGAATCCAAAAGCACCTCTTGCGACCCCTTCAACTGCTTTCTTTAAATCAGCATTTGATGTAATTATGACTGCATTTTTTCCTCCTAATTCTAAAACCACTGGTCTAGGGTTGATGTTATATAATTCTTTAAGCAACATATGACCTACTTCCTTTGAGCCAGTAAATGCAAATCCATCTATATAATTTTCTGTATATTTCATTATCTCAGTTGCATCTCCTGTGATATAATTAGCAACACCTGCTGGAAAACCTGCTTCTAGAAGTATTTTAACTAAATTATAGGCAGATAATGGTGCCTTAGGTGATGGCTTTATAATAGCTGTATTCCCAGTTATTATAGCTCCTAAAGACATAGTAGTAGTTATTGCTAACGGGAAATTGAAAGGAGCATATATAAGCCAAACTCCATATGGCCTCATTACACTATACGTTGTTTCATTACCATAGATTTTAGATTCCATGTTTCTTATAAAACCTTTGTTTTCCTCTAAAACGTGTGCATAATATCTAAAATAGTCAATCGCTTCATCAACTTCTCCGATTGCTTCATACCTATTCTTACCATTTTCAAACGTCATCGCAGCTGCAAGCCTAAACTTTTCTTTTGAAATTAATTCAGCTGCTTTTAAAGATAGTTCGATTCTATCTTTCCAATCCACATATTGCCAATCTTTATAAGCTTCCTTAGCCTTTGCTAATGCATCTTCAACATGTTCTTTTTTTGCTTGTTGGAAATATCCTAAAATTAAAGAAGTATCGAAAGGCACCCTTACTTCAAATTTTTGATCTGACTTTATTTCATCCTTACCAATAATTAGACTATATTCTTTACCTAATTCGTTTCTAAATGCCTCAACAGCCTTATCAAATTCTTTTTCAAATTCATCAATTTTATTTTCTTCAGCATACTTCTGATATGTTCTTTCATTAAAATATTCCTTTACATTCATTTTTTTAGGCATAAACATCACCATTTTGTTTTAAAACCAAAGAGCTTAAAAAGTTCGTTTATATCAAAAAGATATGTATTGAATTGATATATAAATTAAAAAACAAATTTATTTCAATATAAGAGGAATTATAAATATAGCAAACATTAAGTTAAAGAATACAAGCGTTGTGATAATCGTATATAGATAATCTTTCTCTTTAGCAAACTGTACTATTCCTATAAAAACTCTTATTACTGGAGTTGCAATTAATACTATTAAACCTAATAAAATCAAATCAACCCCATTAAGATTATCAATCCCTGTTATTAAAGTGTGAAATCCTATAGTTTTAGTATTAACATTGGAGTGCGGGTTAACGAGCTGAGCCATAGTATATGGATACGCACCATTATGCATAATAATTAATGCAAAACCAAATATTATTAATATAGCGGAAATAATGACTCCTATCCTTAAGGCCCATCCTATGATATCTTCAAATTCTACCATATTTTTCACCTCATAATCCCTAGACCTCTTAATATCATTTCAACCCCTAAGAATAGTAATATTGCAGTGAAGATATATCTTATTGTTTTATTTTTCATGCCAGGCAATACCTTTGTACCTATAAATGATCCTAAGAGTACTCCTAATGCAGTTACCCCAGCTAATACAGGTTGAATATAACCATACATCCAATATATTGAACTACCAGTAGCTGCTGTTACTCCGATCATAAAGTTACTAGTTGTTGTGCTAACCTTCATTGGTAAATTCATTGCCCAATCCATACCTAAAACCTTTAATGCACCAGACCCGATACCCAATAAACCTGATATTAGACCAGCAAAGAACATTATAATTTCTCCTAACCACCACCTTACGCCATAATATTTAACATCTTGTTTTAGAGCTTGATCGTAATATTCTCCATATAATTTGAAAAACTTCGTAGTCCTATCAGGTTTAGCTGGTTTTGGAATTTCAAATTTTGATCTTTCTAATTGGAAATATATTTGTATTAATAGGACAATACCAAAAACTATATATATAATCGATGCCAAATGATGTGCATAAACCCATGCTGCAATTAATGAGCCAACGATCGCCCCTCCTGATGTAGCTACTTCTAATCCCATACCTAATTTGACATTAGTTATTCTGTCTTTAACATAGGCACTTGCTGCACCGCTTGAAGTTGCAATAGTTGATATCAAACTAGCCCCAGTAGCATAAATTATTGGAACTCCCAAATATAATGTATAAATTGGAACTAAAAATGTACCTCCTCCTAAACCGACAAGTGATCCTAAGAATCCAGAAATTATGCTTGCCAATGCTAGCAGAGCAAAGTATATCAGCTCATACATTCGGTGTTTACCACCTCTCCTTAACACCTGTTATTAACTCAATATAAAAAATTAATTTGTCAGTTTATACATGATATTAATTAAATACCTTTTAAATATTTATTTTTTCTTTTCTAATATATTAGATTTATTAATTTAATATTTTATAAGGATTGTATTTACATTATAATAAGAGGGTAAAAATGGAGGAATCTTTTCAAAATTTTATAGCAGATTTAATAGCAAGGAGGATATCAGGTGATATAGTATATAGTAATAATCCTAACGTGGGATTAAAAAAGTGGAGGGACTATTTTGAAGTATCACAACTAGAAGTTGCAAGGATAATGGGAGTTTCAGCAAGTGTAATAAGTGATTATGAAAAAGGAAGAAGAGCTCCAGGAGCTAAGTTCATACAAAGATATGTTAGGGCATTATTAACAATTGATCACCAAAGAGGTTGGAAAAAATTAGATGCATTGTCTAAAGCATTAGGTATACCTAGAAGAGCAGTTATTGATATGATGGAATTTAATGAGCCTATTACTATAGGAGATTTAATAGAGTTAGTAGATGGAATTCTACTTTCACCAGATTACTCTGATTCGATTAGAGTTTATGGATATACTCTAATAGATAGCATTAGAGCTATTGCCGAATTAAACGGACCACAATTTTATTTTCTTTTAGGATCTACTCCTGAAAGAGCAATAATATTTTCCAATGTTACTGCAGGTAGAAGTCCAATGGTAGCTGTAAGAGTTTCTCTAGTCAAACCAAGTATAATTATAATTCATGGACCTAGAAGATATGTTGATCCATTAGCAATTGAATTAGCTAGATTAGAGGGAGTACCTTTGATACTGAGCTTAACTAAAGATATAAACACATTAATCAGAAAATTGAGATCAAAAGCCGGAACTGATGAGACTAACTACCTTTCAGTTTTAGAATAGCCTCAGCAATATCTCCCTTTGATTCTATTAAAGCTCTTTTAGCTGTTTCCTTATCAACTTTTGCCTGTTCCATGACTAAATTAATATCATCTTCACTTATAGCTATTTCTTCTTTTTGTTTGCTTTCTTCAATTCTTTTAGGTTCTCCTACAATATAAACCATCGTAGGCTGATTCTTTGCCTTAATTATCATAACTTGTGGATCCTCAATTATTAATTTAGATCCATCGAATTCATCGATTGTAACTTTTTCAGCCTTAACTTCTTCTAGCTCCATACCCAATCTTTTCATTGCTTTCTTTAAATCCTTCGGATTCATACCCATCAATTTCAATCGCCTTATTTCTGCATCTATTTATATTACAATAAATTTTATATTATTTATATATTTCTCTATTTGTGCTATAATTCATTTTAAATTATGTTTTAAATTATGTTTTTTGTTGTTAAATTCATTGCTAAAAAATAAAAAGTAACGTTATTTCGTAAAATATACTAGATTATTAAATATTAAGCTCAATTATAAATATAAAATTGGTTAAAATAGAGGTATGCAAAAACAATGACTAAAATTAAAATATTAGGCAGTGGTAAAGAAGTAGGAAGAGCAGGAATTTTAATAGAAGAAAATGAGAGGTCAGTTTTATTAGACTATGGAGTTAATTTTGATGAAAATGATAGGCCAATATTTCCTCTTCATGTAAGACCGAAGGATATAGATGTTGTAATATTAACCCATAGCCATTTAGATCACATAGGGGCTGCGCCATCGTTATATATCTCTGTAATGCCTAAAATCGGCGCAACACCCTTAACTTTAGATGTTAGCAAAATACTCTTAATGGATATGATTAAGCTTAACGGGCCATATTTACCATTTGACGAACAGAGTGTTAATGATATGTTAGTTTCGGCCGAAACTATGAATTATGAGAAACCTTATTTATATGGTAATTTTCAAGTTACTTTAATGGATAGTGGGCATATACCTGGAAGTGCAAGTGTTTTAGTGGAAACAAATAACAATAAAATTTTATACACAGCAGATATGAATACCATTGAAACGAAACTAAAAAATCCTCATAAATTAAATGGGGTTGAAGCAGATACATTAATTATAGAATCTACATATTCAACATCGAATCATCCTTCTAGAGAGGAAACAGAAAAGAGATTTATGGATGATGTTAATGATGTCGTTGAGAAAGGTGGAATAGTATTAGTTCCGGCTTTTGGAGTTTCTAGAGGACAAGAAATAATGGCTTTATTAGAAGAAAAAGAATTTGGCTATAATGTTTGGGTTGATGGAATGATTAGAGATATAGCAGAGCTTTACATTGCCCATAGCGATTATTTAAGATCTCCCAGATTACTGTTAAGAGCAATGCAAGAACAAAGGCTAGTTAAAGGATGGAATGATAGAAGAAAAGCATTGAAGCAACCAGGAGTAATTATAGCAAGCGCTGGTATGATGAAAGGGGGACCTAGTCTTTATTATCTTAAAAAAATAGCACATAATTCAAAAAATGCAGTTTTTATGGTAAGTTATCAAGCAGAAAAAACGCCTGGAAGAGAGATATTAGAAACGGGAAGCTATTACGATGGCAACAATAAAGTTGAAGTAAAAGCAAGAGTTGAATGGTTTGACTTTTCAAGCCATACTGATAGGAAAGGAATATTAGAAACGATAAGATCAATACAAGGAATTCAAAGGGTTATATTAGTCCATGGAGAACCTGAAGGGCAAAAATCATTAGCCGAAGAAATAAAGAATCAAAATAGCAATTTAGAAATAATAATACCAGATAATGGAGATGAAATAGATATAAGCAATTCATAAAAATTCTTATTTAATATCTTTATAAAATATTATATTCTCTACATACACATATTAAATAGATGTGGAATTTGCCGAGTGCTGAGCCATTGGCTATGAAGAAAATTTAACCTGAACTTTGGCTGTTCATTTTTATTATATAATTAGCTATTTCCAAAAAACCTTCTCCTCCAGGTTTGCTAGCTA
>DAXV01000077.1:11692-20955 GCA_002506595.1 Acidilobaceae archaeon UBA158 | reverse complement strand
CCATCTCCTATTGTTGCTACTTCATCTTCTTTAAATCCAAGCAACTCGCTTGCAACCATAACGCCAATTCTTTTACCCCCATTTTTTGGCAATATATGTAATGCATAACCACTCCACAATACTTTAAATCCATATTTATTAGACGTCTTTTCAATATCAATAATAAATTCATTTATTTTACTTTTATCGATATTTCTCGGTATGAAAAAAGCTAAGTCATGAAACCTAAACTTATTTTGCCAACTCTCTATAAGACCTTTTTTTAATGCGATATCTTTTAATTCTTCCGGTGGCTTATTATCACATATATGTTTATAACCGTGAAAATAAATTATGCACCCATTTTCAGCTATTGCCGGACCTGATGCTCCTATATAACCTCTTAATCCTAATGTTACTGGTAACGAGTTTCCTGATATTAATGAAACCTTGACACCATTTGACTCTAATAGCCTTATACCAGTTATTGCCTCTAAACTTATTCTAACATCACCCCTTCTTATTGTTAGAGTGCCATCAACATCAGTCGCTACATATTTTATCATTTTTATTCTACCTCATTTTAATATAATCAACTTCTAATATAAATTTTAAAAGCTTAAAGTTTAATAAGAGTATTTAACCTATTAAAAAAGTGGTGAAATATATTGACAGATATTATAGAAGAGCTTGCACGTAAAAAAATAGTAAATGATCCAGATACAATACTATCATTAATACCTGATAATTCCATAGTTGCTATATCAGGTTTTAACATGATTACTGCACCAGAATTTTTGATTGAAAGATTATACAAATTATATATAAAGACAGGGCATCCAAGAAAATTATTCCTTATAAGCGATACTTTTCCAGGAGCTCCTGGAAGAGGCCTTGATCGTATTGCGAAAATGATTTATGAAAGAAAAGATGAAGACTTTATAGATGGTACACTTTTTCCATTTTATGGATGGAGCGAAAGTCTACAAAAAATGGTAAGAGAAGAATGGTTTGATGCATATGCATGGAGCATCGGAATAATGGCATATTGGTTTAGAGAAGTAGGTAGCGGAAGGCCTGGAGTTTTAACAAAGGTTGGCCTTAATACAACAGCTGATCCTAGATTTGATGGGACTGCAATTAATGAGAAGGCAAAAAAGATGAGAAGAGTTAAGGTGCATCTAATCAACATTGATAGTGAAGAATATTTATTATATACTGCACCAAAACCTCAATTTGCCCTTCTCAGAGCAACGACAGCTGATGAAATGGGTAATCTCTCCTTAGAAGACGAGGCAGCTTATGGTACAGTTTTAAATATAGCTCAAACAATAAAAGCTATGCCAAACAAAGGAATTAATATAGCCCAAGTTTTAAGAATTGCCCGTTATGGTTCATTAAATCCAAAAGATGTTGAGGTTCCAGGTCCATTAATTGATTATGTTGTTGTTTCTCCAAGAGAATATCATTGGCAAAGTGCAAGCTTTGATTACAATCCATTTGTTTCTGGTAAAATTATTCCACCTTTAAGTAGGGAAAACCTAGCTCAAATTGAATTAAATCATAGAAAAATTATAGCAAGAAGAGTAATGCTTGAATTGGTTGAATTATTAAATAAATTTGGAAGACAAGTAATAGTTAATTTAGGAGTTGGCATACCAGCAACAGTTGCTGATGTTGCAGTAGAAGAAGAAGTTCAAGATTTAATAGTTTTAACAGTTGAATCAGGAACTTGGGGAGGAAAGCCGTTATATGGATCAGATTTTGGAGCATCAATTGGGCCTTTTGCAATCCTTTCTGTCCCTGACCAGTTTACTATGTACGAAGGAGGAATAATAGATGCAGCAAGCTTAGGTTTTATGCAAGTAGATAAATATGGAAACGTAAATTCATTCATAATGCCTTCACGAATACCTGGTCCTGGAGGATTTCCTGCAATAGCATCAGGTTCCCCACAAATATTCTTTGCAGGAGAATTTACCGCTGGAGATAAAAACATTGAAATTCATGATGGAAAATTAAAAATATTGAAAGATGGAGATATAATTAAATTTGTTAACGAAGTTTATAAAGTTGGATGTTCTGGTAAGATAATGAGCAAAGCTAACAAAAATGCTTTATATATTACAGAAAGGGCTGTATTTAAGAAGGTAGAGGATGGAATAGAACTAATAGAAATAGCGCCAGGATTAGACTTAGAAAAAGACATATTAAATAAAATGGAATTTAAACCAATAATCAGAAAAGAACCCAAAGTTATGGATCAAAGGTTATTTAGTCCTAGAAGAATGGGGATTAAAGAAGAAGCATTAGAAGCTATAAAAAGATAATTTTTAATATTTACTATCTCTTTATATTTTTTAGGGTGTTAAATGTGCCAATTGAAGTAAAAAGCTTGGAAGAATTAGAAAAAATAGCTCAAAAGGGTATTGAATGTAGAGTTAAAAGAAATAACAAAGATGGTATGGCTAAAATAAAAGTTAGAACAAACAAGTATTTGTATACTTATAAAGTAGAAAAGGATAGAGTAGATGAAATACTAACTAAATTAAACTGTAAAAATATCATAGACTTGGATAAGCAAAAGCCGAAGGAGCAAAAGCCGAAGAAAAAGGAGGTAAAGAAACAAGAGAAAGAAGAAACAAAGGAAACCAAAGAGAAAGAAGCTAAAGAAGAAGAGAAAGAAGAAGAGAAAGAAAGCACCAGTGAAGAAGAGAAGACTCCAACAGAAGAAATTAATAAGGAGCAACAAAAGCAATAAACCTAGCTCTTTTCATTTAATAGACAAGAATTATTATTTAATGCTATGGAATATATATTTTTAATTACATATTTTATCAAGAATGACTTATCAAATACAGAAATTAAAGTAACATATAATGGTATAGTTAAAGAAGCTCCAGATGCCTTTGGATGACCTCCTCCGCCTAAATTTTTAGCGATTATTTGAACATTGGCTCTATCTCTACTCCTTAATGAAAGGCTCACTAAATTAAACCCTTTTTTCTTTATTATTACAGCTATATCACTGTTTGACCTAGATAATATCATAGCTCCTACAATACTGTCTGATGGAATATCAGTATCTTTAAAAACGCCAGAGACCTTACAAGTATTCCCATAAGTCTTTAAAGTTGACAAAATTTTATCATATCCTTCTAACTCCTTCTTTATATATTGTTTTAAATGTTCTTCCATTTCTTCATCCCAAATTACTCCATTGATAAACTTTTCAATTACTCTAAATTTCCACTCAAGTCCATTAAAATTGCCATTTGCATATGCAGCTCTAAACAATTTTCCTCCAAGTTCATCGTCCCATTTCCATATATCAGATGCACAAATAGCTTTCTCTAATTTTACTGAGAAATTATCTATATCCTTTCCAAATATTTTTGATGCATATTTGATTGCAACTCCAGTTCCACAAGTGCTTGTATCTACAATAACATTTGTTCCTGTAGATTTTATTAATTGAATATCTTTTTCATCCCACACATGATGATCAAACCAATATATTTCAACTCCTTTTTTATTTATTATTTTAAAGTAATTGTAAACATTATTTATATTATTTTTATTAGAGCCTATATCTACAAGAAATAAATAATCCCCTTTGTTAATAGAATCTATAATTCCTTCAATAGCCTTTTCTACATTATATGGTTCTGCAAAAATTATTACAGAATCATTTAATTTTTTATTTAATATTCTTAAAATTGATGCTGCCCCACCCATTCCATCTAAATCATTATGTGTAATTATATAAATTTTATTTACATTATTAGATACCAAGACGCTTTGATACCTCCTCAATTAATGGTCTCAATAAATTATATGTATCTTCTAAAGATTGGGGAACAACCTTAATTCCTCCTATTACTGTTATATAATTAGCATCCCCTTTCCATCTTGGAACTATATGGATATGTACATGCCCAGGAACTCCCGCTCCTGCTGCTTCCCCTATATTTACTCCTATATTAAATCCTTCGGGCTTATAAGCTTGAGACAAGGCATCTATCGAAATTTTTATTAATTTTGTTATTTCTAGCATTTCATCGTCATTTAAATCAGTTAAATTTCCTACATGTCTATATGGTGCAATCATTAAATGGCCTGAGTTATATGGAAATTTATTAAGAATTATAAAAGAAAATTTCCCCTTAAATAATACCAATGCTTCCTTCATATCTAACTTTTGTGCCTCACAAAAAATGCATTTGTTCTTTTCATTTTTTTCTTTATTTTTTGTATCAGAAAAATTTTTTATATAACTCATCCTCCATGGTGCCCATAGATTATTATACCATTTTTCACTCCATTCCATTGTTTTAACACCTAATTATATTATAGCACCTAGTATAAGAGAAACTGGAAGACTTATTAATATAAATAATATATAAGGCAGTCCTGGCTGTGCCCAAACAATATTATCAAGATTTCCATTACTTTCCTCTATTATTGTTTCATGTGGTTCATCTATAGAAATATTTTTAGTTGAACTTTGAGCAAAATACCACTTGTATTTTTTCATTGATAAAAGATCCCTTGCTTTAATAGGTGCTGCAGAAAAACATCTTCTACTAAAATTTTTGCATTCCTTCAGAGTCAAAAATGTTCTTGTTAATAATTCTAATAAAGATGCAATTAAAAGGGTTAAAAGAATAGGAGGAAATATACCTCCAAATGGATTTATTGGTAAAGATAATGCAAGAAATATAGAGGCCCACATGTCTCCAGCTCCCATATGACCTATAATATATGCAATAAACAAACCAAACACGCTAAATATGCTTATAGAATAGTAAACAATAAGAGTTTGTATAGAATAGTAAAAAGAGAATGATATCAATGATATAACAATACCTATTTTAGAGCCTACATACCATAACCATAAAGGAACTTCCCTATACTTTATATCCAAGATTGAAGCTGGTATAAATATTGCAAAATCTAGTATTATTAAGAAATATTGTAAAGTTTTTAGTATTATCAATCTCTCCCCTTGACTTAAATAGCATGTTCAATAATTTATATTTAATCGATGAAACGTAGTAAATTTAATATTTTAATCTTCTGCATCTCTAATTCCATATTCAGTTATTACAAATACTGTTTCTCCTTCTGGTAAATGCGGAGCATCAACAATTCTAGCAATTCTTTTATTCCCTCTACTCCTCTTTAATTGAACTCTCACACCTGGAGCATGCGCTACAATATTTCCTCCCACAGCAGATGTTGGATCCCCATAAAATACATCGGGCCTAGCCATAACTTGATTTGTAACGACAACTGCTATATCATATATTTCTGATAATCTTATCAATTGATGAAGATGCTTATTCAACAACTGCTGTCTCATAGCTAAATTTTCTCTTCCTGGAAACTCTGCTCTAAAATGGCTCGTTAATGAATCTACTATAACAAGCTTTATATTATCCTTAGATAGCATGTCATATAACTGATCTACTATTGCCATCTGATGATGAGAATTAACGGCTCTTATCCAATAAATGTTTTCCATAACCTTGTCTGGATCTAGATTTAATCCTCTTGCTATTTGTTCTATTCTCTCCCACCTAAATGTACCTTCAGTATCAATATAAACTGCCTTAGCATTTAAACCTCCTTTTTCTTCAGGTAATTGTACATTAACTACTAATGAATGACATATTTGTGTTTTACCTGTTCCATATTCTCCGAAAAACTCTGTCATATCTCTAGTTTCAATTCCTCCTCCTAATAAGTCATCTAAACTTTTGCTTCCCGTTGTTATTTTATGTATATTCAACCTTTCTTTTTTCAGTTCTAGCGCTGTTCTAAATTTAATATCTAATGTTTCTCTTGCAGCACTTACAATTTTTTGGGCCGAAGGCAATGGAATCCCAGTTACTTGGGCTATTTCTTGCGGAGTTGCAACTGCTATTGCTTCTATGCTAGTATATCCTGATTCTATTAACTTTTGAGCTGTATTTGGCCCCACACCAGGTAAATCAGTTATATCCCTTGGCCTGGCCTTTTCTTGCTGATTATTAGTACCTTCGTCTGACATCTTATCATCCTCAATTAAACTAAATAGCTGTTAAAAGCTATAATTTTATATACATTTTTACTTCAATGAATTATGATATAATTTTATTATTACAGCTTTCACTCTATTCCCTCCTCAGCGAATATATTAATATTTCTACAGAAACTAAACTAAAAGGTGCATTAAATGAGGATTTTAATGATTCATTTAAAGGAAATAAAATATTGGGCTGTTGAGGAAGCTATAGAAAATCCTCCCGATCCTCCTTCAAAATTCGAGGGAAATGAGTGCGTTGCAGGTTTTATAAGTGTTGAAGAAGATGATACTCCAGATTTATCTCATGAGGCAGCTCTAGAACTAGCTCAACATGCAAACAGGTTTAAGCTAAATTGCATAGTAGTTTATCCCTTTGCTCATTTATCTCCTAGTCTAGCAGAACCAAATAAAGCAATTAATGTTTTGAAGTCAATTGAAGATGAATTAAAGAAGATGGGATATAATGTAAATAGGGCTCCGTTTGGATGGTATAAGGGTTTTAGTATAACATGTCCAGGACATCCTATGTGCGAACTATCTAGAACAATAACTTCTCCCAAAGGACCATTTTATATAAAAAATCAGAATAAATTATCAATACAAGAAGCAATAAATAATAAACTTATTGATAGTTCTATATTAATGAATAATCCCTGGGATAATGAATCAATAGGTGCCCAAGAAAAATTTGGCATACTTAATGATGGAATAAATAATACTGGCAAATTTATGGTAGATACTCTTATGGAATATTTAATTAAAGAAAATAATGAAGAAAATGTTGAAATTAAACATGGTATCCATAAAGAAATTTATGGAATTGATGGCTTATCCTCAATCATAAAATCTGTCTTAGATTATGGAAGATATTTAAAAGATTATGGAGCAATAATTCAAGGATTCATCCCTGGAAGCGATATATTATTGTTACCAAAAGTTAGCAAAAGGGAGGATTTCGATAAAGCATTTAATGATATAATTAATGATATTAATAAAAAATTATTTGAATTAAGAGCTTCATCCAAAGAAGGATTTAATATAAACTATGATGTTGATTATGATTTAAACTTAATCCTATATAAATCAAGAAATAACGGATTTGTTATATTAGGAGGATATGGCAGTGTTAGAGGAAATTCATTAACTTTTATAGGGCCTTTAAGAAATATAATTTCTTCGTTAATAGATTATGGATTGAGTTTAGCAGATAACGGAATTACTCCAAGTCTTCCATTTTGGTTATCTCCATATCAAGTAGCTATTATACCTGTAAAAGAATCTCATGAAGACTATGCAAAAAGTATATTTAACGAATTGCATTCAAAGGGTATCAGAGTTTATTATGATCCGCCTGCTAAGGGTTTAGGAACCAGGATTAGGGTAGCAGGTAAATCTTGGGTACCAATGATTGTAGTGGTTGGAGATAAAGAAAAGGAGTCTAATACAGTAAATGTAAGAAAAAGATGGAAACAAGGTTCACAAGAGGTTTTAACGTTGGACGAATTTTATAATGAGATCGATCTTTTAAAATCAAAAAGCCCGTTAAATAAATACATTAATCCTCCAGTCTCTTAACTGGCTCATGAAAAGTATTTTTCTTACAATACGGGCAATAATGATACAATCCTTTCATTTTATCTATTTCAAAACTAACAGGTAATACCCATTCATTTTTGCATTCCTTGCATCTTAATAGCCATTTTGTCATTAATTCCACCTTATTTTCCTTATGAAAAAATGTAAGAAGAGAATAAAAATATCTTATGAGAATTTATTACCTATGGAATTTTTATAAAAATTTTTTAAGTAATTAATAAAGTGGTTAATTGATAATACAAAATCGAATCTTTTATTTTAGTACATCCTGCTTTTTAAAAGAAAAAATTTATAAATATCAATGATATAATTTATAACATAGTGAGGAAACATGTCGTCTAAGTTACCACCTGTAAAAGTTAAGGATCCCACATCTGGTAAGGAAGTAACATTAACACCAATTAAAGTATGGACATTAGCGCCTAAGAAAGGAAAAGGCGTTAAAATAGGATTATTCAAGAGTCCAGAAACAGGAAAATACTTTAGAGCCAAAGTAGAGTAACCAATAAATTATTATTTTAAAATCTAAATTTTTTATTTTTTATAATCTCCATTTTTTATTGCATATATCATTCCTTTAACAGATTCCAATAAAAATCCATCTGTAAAGAATTGTATGTTTTCATTAACAGCCTTCATAAAATCTTGATCAGCATTCATTAAATCTTTTACAATTTTATTTAAATCCTCAATGCCCTTTTCAAGATCTTCATCTATGATATCAAGCCACAGTTTTGTTCTGTTTACTCCTATTTCTAAATATTCATAACCATTTTCATGAATTCCATAATGTGTAGGTGCTATAAATTTTGGCTTAAACGATTTCATTTTTTCTAAGCTTTCAAGGTATTGTATTGGCTTGAAAGGAGTTGGTGAAGTTATTGCATAAACCTTACCGCTACTGAAATTAAAGATACCTCCTGCAGAATCACCTGTAAAAATAATATTTTCTGGATACAGCAAAATACTCATATGATGACTTGCATGCCCAGGAGTATAGATAAATTTAGCCTTATGATTTCCAATATTAATTTCTGATAAATCGTCTGGAATAATTACATTGGATTCATTAATTGGTAATGGCTTTCCATAATTATCTGCCAAAAGCTTCGAAAACTTATTAGCTGCATCCCATAATTGTGATGGATCTATTAGATGTTTCGCTCCCTTTGGATGAACATAGGCTTTAGCATTGGGAAAATCATTTATTAAATGTCCTGCCGCCCCAGCATGATCTAAATGAACATGCGTAGAAATTATTATATCTGGTTTTAGATTTAAATCAGATAAAACTTTTTTTAATTTATTATATTGGCTTGCTGGGCCAGGCTCAATAATTGCAACTTTATCATCTACTAAAACAAATGAAGAAATTATGCCTTGCAAATTTCCTGGAGAAACATCAACTATATATAAATCGCCAAATTTTTCATATTTACTCATCTAAATCCCCAAAATAACCATATTGAATGAAATTAATAAAATTTATTTATAAACAGTTAAGATAAAATTGGGTTAATTATCTTTGATAAATGAGAAGAAATTATATGAGACATCCTTAATGGCTCTGGAATAGTAGAATAAAATTGATATGAATTGATTAATTCTAAGGCTTCAT
>DAXV01000077.1:0-11661 GCA_002506595.1 Acidilobaceae archaeon UBA158 | reverse complement strand
CTTCTTTTAACTGGTTTATTGCTAATTCTCTAATATAGCTGTCCTTAAAATGGGGCCTCAATGCATTTAATAAATTTTTTATTGATGGTTTATAATTATATATTACAATTGTAGGTATACCAGTTAATTTTTGTATACCTGAAAGAGATATAACATTAAATCCAGCTATAGTTATAGAATCAAACAAAACGACTGATTTTTCATTATTTGCTAAACTTTTTACAAGATATGATAATATAGAAGTTGCATCTAGTCCATCTGTATGAACAAATCCGATCTTTATATTTTCAGGCCAAACTTCTTTATAAGATATACAAGATACCAATGTTTTCCCATATCCAAGTTTTTTAACTTCACCATCATCACATGCTATTATCTTTTCTACTTCCATCATATTTGACCTCATTTAATAAATCCGCAATTGCTGGATCTTCCTTTAATGCCTGTATTATTGCATTAACATCAGCTGCTAATGAAATAACTCTTGTTTTTCCATACCTTCCTCTGCTTATTATTCTACCTGAAATTATGCCTAGCATATCTAATTCGCTTAATATACCACTTACCCTTCTTAATGTTATTTCCTCTAACCCAAGTTTTGATACCAATTTTTTATAATTATCATATATGTCTCCAGTTGTTGCATAATCCTTACCCATACCTGTCGCTAATAGTATTGAAGTCATTATCAGTTTCCCATGAAGAGGTAATGTTTTAACAACATCTCCCACTCTATCTCTTTCAATCTCAACTCTTGCCTTCATTACATCATCTTTTGTCACAATATTTCTATTTTCTCTTTCAGCAATTTCCCCAGCAACCCTTAACAAATCTAAAGCTCTTCTTGCATCCCCATGCTCCCTTGCTGCTAACGCTGCACATAAAGGAATTACTTCCTCATCTAAAGCTCCTTTATTAAATGCATCTCCAGCCCTTTGATTTAATATATCTTGTAATTGTTTTGCATCATATGGTGAAAAAACTATTTCTTCTTCACTTAGGCTACTCTTAACTCTTGGATCTAATGATTCAATCATTTTAACGCTATTTGTTATCCCTATTATAGAAACCCTTGATTTACTTAATTGTTCATTAATTCTAGTTAAATTATACAATAAATCATCTCCATATTTTTTAACAAGGAAATCTATCTCATCTAAAACAATTATATAGACACCTTCTAAATTTGTTAGCTTTTTTACAATTCTGTTAAAAACCTCTCCTGTTGATAAACCGGTAAAGGGTATTCTCATATTAAAATAATCTGCTATATCAGCTAAGATTCTATAAGGGGTTTCTCTATGCCTAACATTAGCATAAATATAACCTACCTTAATGCCTTTTTGTTTAGCATTTTCCTCAAGCTTTCTTAATACAAATTTAGTAACTGCAGTTTTTCCAGTTCCTGTTAAGCCATAAATAAAGATGTTACTAGGCCTTTCTAACCTTAATGCTGGAGATAAAGTTAATGCTACTCTTTTAGTCTCATTATCTCTATGAGGTAAAAAATCAGGAACATAGTCTGGCAATAGCACCTCTCTTCTTTTGAATACTTTTGGCTTATACGCAGCATTAAATATATCATCAATATTTGACATTTTTCCACCTGATCCATAGGAAATAATAATTGTAAAAAAATTTAAGAGCAGTTAACCTAAACTTTAATAATACCTTTATTATTTAGCATATTAATAAACGTTTATATTTTTTAATTAAGGCTAGCAAATTAATGAATTATCATAATAAATGGTAGTATAAAAGGCAGTATTATAGTTATAATTAACCCTTGCAACAGCGCCGATGAGCTATTTTCTATTCCAGAATATCTTATAATTATACCTAAAGTTGTATCCATTGTAGTGGCTCCTCCCATAGCTATAGAAGGAACCCCGAAAAATGAATATATCAATGGAAACAATGATAGCGTATATGCTTCTCTTAACAAATTTGCTATAAAACCTATGACTCCATAATATGGATTATAAAAAGAAACAAAAGGCCCTACTAATGAATACCAACCAGAACCAAGAGAAATAGCTAATGAATAATTTAATCCTTGTCTTAATATAAAAGAGATCAAAAAACCCGCTATTATATCACCTATAATGACTGATGTTGTCAATATAAGTCCATTCTTTATTCCCTTAATTGCAGTTTTTATTAGATCTCTAAAGGAGATGCCAACAACTACGCCTATAACTCCTAATAATATGTAAAGCCAATAAACAGCTATTGTTTCAACATCATTTATAGGTAATTTTACAAATATTCCGATCAATAATCCTGCAGTAAATACACTAATTGGTGGAAGGAATTCTTTAAATCTATTTTCCATGTTTTCCACCTATTATTATTGATGCAACAATAACACCTAAAAATCCTGGTACTATAGAATATAATAATATCGAGTAAATCAAATTAATTCCTTCACTTCCTGTTAAATATCTCGATATATAATCCCCTGCTGTTATTGCCATAAAAAATATTAAATCAAGAACTGATATTGTTGTTAATAAATTCAATGTTTTCGATGTTTTTTCATTAACTTTTTTGCCTAAATTTATTAATATACCTATTAATATACCTATTAATAAAAAAGCATATAATAATTCGTCTGATATCATATTATTCTCACTCCTTTTATTATATTATACTATAGCTTTTAAGTTTTAAGTTAAATTTCGAATAAAGAATATAGGAAAACTTATAAACTCTGTAATACATGTAATACATAGGTGACAGAATGTCTGAAGAAAACCAGAATAATGAGGAAAAGAAGCAAGAAAAAACATACACAATTAGAGGATTAAATGAAGAACTTTACGAAAACTTCTCAAAGGCTGCTAAAGAAATGGGAACAACAGTTGGAGATTTAATGAACCAAGCAATGAGTCAATTTTTGGTGACTCTAGAAGCTGGTAAAGATGTAGGAAAGAAAATTAGCGAAAAGGTTGCTAAAACTAGCTCCAATGTGATAAAGGGGCCATTAGATACATTTAAACAATTTATCTCTATGATAGCCGAGTTTGATTTAGTGAGCAACATATCAGAGTTAACTGTAGGTAAGCAGGACTTAGAAAACAGTGAAAAACCCATAGTGTTTTCAAATATTAAGAAACTTTCCTTCTCTCCAGATGTAGATATAAATACATTTAATGCAAAAGTTAGATCAATAAAAGTTGTAGATGAATTAATAATACCACCTAACTTACCCTTGATTTTAGTGGCAAAAAAATGCCAAATGGTAAAGAAAATAACTCAGCTAAAACAATGAAATAAGTGTGATAGCTTGAAAAACAGCAAAGAAAACTTAATAATTTCATTAATTTTTATTTTGTTAACTGTATTTATATTGTCTTATCATTATCTCGTTGGAGGAAATTTAACGGAAATAATGTTAAATTTTAGTTTAAAAATATTATATAAAACAGGATACTTAGGCATACTTATTCTTATGGCAGCAGAAAGCGCGTTAATCCCAATACCAAGCGAGATTGTAATGCCATTAGCAGGAATTCTAGCAAAAACAAGCTCAATGAACCTATATTTAATTATAACGTTTGGAACTATTGGGAATCTAATAGGCTCTATAATATTATATCAAATAGGAAAATATATAAGAGATCCCTTTATTAAATTTGCAGTAAAATATCTAAGACTTAACATTAAATATGTAAATTTATCAGATAATCTTTTTACCACATATGGACCGTCAATAATATTTTTAGGAAGAATAATGCCAGCCATTAGGTCTGTTATATCTTTACCTGCAGGTTTTTCTAAAATGAATTTACTAAAATTTGGTTTATTTACAACATTAGGCTCAATACCATGGAACGCAGCTTTAGCCTTAATTGGCTATTATTTAGGAACAAATAAATATGTTATATTAGAATTTGATTATGTTATAAGCGCAATTACTTTAATTATAGGCATATATTACCTAATTAAATACTTTAAATAATTTTTATTTTATTCTAATATCTTACAACCTTATTCTTTAACGTATCTAATCCTGTTACGATAATCTCTATTAAATCACCATTATTAAGATATTTCCCTTTAGCATGTCCAACTCCAGCTGGTGTTCCTGTAAATATCAAATCCCCTGGATAAAGCGTCATAAGTTTAGATGCCTCGGCAACAACATTAGCATAATCATAAAACATATCTTCGGGACAACCTTGCTGAACAATCATTCCATTTAATTTAGTCGTGACACAAACATTTTCCATCTCAGAATAATCATTAATTATTTTAATATACGGGCCTGTTGGAGAAAAAGTATCTAAGCTTTTTGCCTGACTCCATGGTAGACATTCTGAATTGTTTTCCCCATATTGAAGATCTCTTGCAGTGAAATCATTTCCTGCTGTATAACCTAGAATTGCTTCTTTAGCTTCTTTTAATGATGCATTCTTCACCTTTTTTCCAATTAACAAAACAACTTCTCCTTCGTAATCAGGCTTTTTAATGAATGGAGGAACTATAATATCATTGTTTGATCCAATTAACGCGCTTGGTGCCTTTAAGAAAAATGCCGGTTTAATACTTCCTTTCATTTCCTTCGCATGCGCTTTATAGTTCTTTCCTATACCAACAATTTTGCTAGGAAAAGGATTTGGAGGTAAAAGAGTGCTATCTAAATTATACTCTGTTTTTAATAAAAATAGTTTTTCATAGTTGTTTTTAATATAATCTAAAGACTCAGAAAGATTATTATAAAAATTTCTTACATCTAATAATTCATTTTTTTGCGCAAAATTATTTAGAACATAAAAGAAGCCATCTTTAAATAATGATAACTGCAAATTTCCTTTATATAATATTGTGCCTATCTTTAAAAGGTTATTACTCATCTACACTCCTCATAATAATTTATGGACAATTAATTTTAAATCTTACTAATTTTTATATAATAAATAATTCCTTTAAGTTAAAAGAAAATATTTTAAAATCTTATATGTTATAGCAATGCATAAATATTATTTTAAAATCAATATTAAATAAAAGGTGGAAGGATGAAAAATAAAAACAATTGTATTGATTATAGATACGTATCATCAAATAAAATAAAGGAATTTAATGATTTCATTTTCATAATACCTATAGGAAGTATTGAACAACATTGCGATGCTCCATTAGCCCTTGATTCATTAATAGCTGAAAAAATTGCATATGGGTTATGCAATATAATGGAGAATATCGTAATTATGCCAACTGTTTATTATGGATTCTCTCCAGAATGGAGCAATGTTGAAGGAACAATTTCTTTAAGTATTGAAACCTTTTCTGGTTTAATAAAATCTATATTAGATTCATTAAATAAAATAGGTGCTAAAAGAATTGTGTTTTTAAATGGTCATGGAGGAAATTCCTATATTTTAGAGACAATATTAAGAGAATGGGTATGCAAAAAAACCAATACAATTATTCTATTAAATTATTGGAAGGCATTAGGCATTAATGTTGGCCATGCGGGCTCAGTAGAAAGAAGTATAGCTAAAGCATTAGGAATTGAAATTGAAGAGTCTGAATGCAAAGGTATTGTAAGCCTATATAATGGTTTATCTAAGATAATAATTGATGGACCGAATATAGGATCAAAAACGCATGAAAAAGAAAAAATTGAAATCACCCAAGATGAAATTTTATTAAAAGTAAAAAACGAGATCATAGATGCAATAAATTACGCAGATAAAAATAAAGGATCTATGTTTATTTTATGATTATCTTATCTCATTTTCATATTGTTATTAATCACAATTCATTCTTTTTACATCATATTTGCCTTTAAAAATTATTGATATTATAGTTTTACTATGTTAATATCATTTTAAAATTTAATATTTAACCAATATATAAAAACCTCAACTGTATAAATTAGAAATATAGATAGTTAATAGGTGCAATAAATGACAGCAAACGATTTCGATGCGATATCTTTAAAAAACGTCGTTAAATTATATGGCAATTTTGTTGCTTTAAAAGATATTTCATTTAGAATACTTGATGGAGAAAAATATGCATTGTTAGGGCCTAATGGGGCAGGTAAATCAACAACACTTAAGTTAATTGCAGGTCTTCTTAAGCCTGATCATGGCGAAGTTAGAGTTTATGGATTAGATCCTATATCGAATCTTGAAACCAAAAAGATAATTGGTTATTTGCCCGAGGATGCTTCCCCATATAGAAATTTATCTGTTAGAGAAAACTTAGAATACATTGCTGCATTAAGAGGTATCGATGATGTAAAAGATAAAACAGAAGAAATGCTTGACCTATTGAAATTAAGGGAGTATGAAAGATCAAAAGTAGCAAAATTATCAAGAGGTAATTTGCAAAAATTAGCAATTGCATTATCATTAATTCATAGGCCCAAGGTTTTGCTTTTAGATGAGCCTCTTAATTACTTAGATATTCCAACACAAGAAGAAGTAATTTCATTATTAAATAAATTTGGAAGAACAATGCTTGTATCAACTCATATAATGGCAGTTGCAGGAAGATTGACTGATAAAATAATTATGATATCTAAGGGAGTAGTAATTTGGAACGGATCATTTGAGGAATTGAAAGAAATGGCTAATGAAGGAGAACCAATCGAAAAAGTAGTTGCAAGGTTAATGACATAGTTTATAGGGTGAATAAATTGAGCAATGCTTTTAAATTGTTAAAGTTTGTTATAAAAACAAGAGTTTCAAATACCATGCTAGCAATATTAATTATAGTAATTCTATATTCTATCTTTACAGGAGTAGAATTAATGAGATCTGGGGTTAAAATAGAAACAAAGCTACCCGGTTATTATGCAGTTGCATATGCTACTTTCTTTATGGCATTTTCTTCATTTTCTGGGGGCCTAGCTGTTCTAAAATCTGATAGAGATTATTTATTTATGCTGCCCATTAAAAAATCTCAATTAATATTTTCCTTATTTATTGCTCAAATTATAGTCCTAGGAACTGCAATTATAGCATTTATTGGATTTTATTTGCCTTTTTTAGGATTAAATGCATGGGAATCAGCTATATCTTATATACTATTCATACTTTTCATAACTTCTCTAAGCACATATGTCGGTGATTTAACTACAATAAGAAAGGCTTTAGTTTCTATTATATTAGCAATATGGGGAATTTCACCTTATTTTGGATTTGAATATACACCAACTGCGATATTCTTTGGCTATCCGATATATGGAATAGAAGTATTATTCCCAATAACATTATTATCTATGATACTTACTATAAGAAAGCTTAGTAATGTAAGTTTAGAATACCAAAGATCAATATCTAAAGAAGGCAATGCTGAATTTAAAAATAATCTAAAATTTGATCGCTATAAAGGATTAAAAGCATTATATTACTTAAGCATAAACTATATAACAATATCAGGAAGAAGCGGAGGACTTGGTTATGGAATAAGATATTTTTCAAATAGGATAAAATTAACAACATTATTAATTATAATGTCAATAATTTCAATCATATACTTTATTATAACTTGGAAGATATTCTTTGATTATGTACAGATAGCAACTTTATTGGTAACTATTTTTTCTATATCATTTTTCTATAGTTTTACTCAATCTTCAATAGCTAACGAAAGACCTTGGTTATCATTCACATCAATTGATCCTGGTAAATATTTAGTTCATTTTAGCATTTCAAAAACCATTTCTACATTTATAATCACGTTACCTTTGATTTTAGCCAATATAGGTCTTTATTTAGTTGGAGGAAAGGATGCAATTGCTCAGGTACCACCTTTAGCTATTGCATTTCCATCATTGCTAATCATATCTTTTTATATAATAACAAAATTTAATATAATTCCTCAAATGAAAGAAGAAGGAGTAATGCCTGGTCAAATGAGAGGAAGGCAGATGTTTTTTGCAATCCCTATATATATAATAATTTTCATAGCTGCCATATCTTTATTTAATGTATTATCTGGGGTTATTGCATCGATAATATTATTGATAATAGCAATTATTATGATAATTAATAGGAAAATTTGGAGAAATGCGGCATTATCTTTAGTAGAAAATGGATATACCTAATAAGTATATAGGTATTAAAATCATTTTATTTTAAATTTATATTAATATTTGAAGAATTTATTAATTCCATTATCTTATCATGCAACAATGATATCAATTTTCTTCTATCTTCCATTAAAACTACATCGCTAAATCCTTTAGCGACTATACTGTGAGCAAATGGAGATGGATATAATAATGGCCCCCTTATATTAATCTTTATATTACCATTTTCTATCCATTCAAGAACTTTACTTGCGGCTTTTATATCCATATAATCTTCTAAAATTTCTCTTAGCGTTTCTTTAATTATTGGTAAATCTGGCATTTCTTCTAATAGTAAGTCTAACAATTTTTGTGCATTTAATTGCATTCTTTCTGGACTTCTTTCCCAACCCTTATATCTTCTTAATATCATGAAACTCCTCTGAGCTACATGTCTAAACCTTCTTCTCATCATCTCTGTTCTTTTAATTGCATTTTCCAATATATTTCTAAAGCTTTCATTATTTACATCTTTAATTAGCATATTAATTATATTCAAATTAGGGGCTTTTTCATTATATTGATATGAAAGCATAAATCCATTATCTGTGACCGTTATTTTAACTGGAACGTTTAAATAATTTGATAAAACACTTGCATATGCCCTCGATAGTGCATCATTAGCCCTTCTTCCAAATAACATATGAAATACTATATTCCAACCTTCTTCATCTTTAAAATATTCTATAAGTATATTTCTATTTCCTGGTATTATACCCACATAAGCCAATTCTTCCCAAATATATCTTATTACTTCATTAGATGCATGTTCTTCCAATAAATATTCATCCATAAGAATCTTTTTGGCCTCATCGATTTTCTTATCCATTATTAGCTTTCCTATTTTTTCTCTGAATTCCCCAACTTTCAATGCACTGTCAAAACTTAAAGGCAACATTTCACTAAACCATTCTGGTACTGTAGGCCTTTTACCTTCAGCACTTTCTACTATAATTTCCATTCCTTTGCTTTTCAAAAACTTAAAAGTCTTGCCTCCTAATATAAAAATATCCCCTTCTTCTAATATTTCAACAAATTCTTCCTCTAAATTGCCAACATATTTTCCATCTGTAGTCATAACTTTTACTTTAGCCTCATCAGGTATAGTACCTGAATTTAATTGATATATCATTCTAGCTCCTTTTTTCCTTCCAAATAACCTTTCGTTTTCATCATACCAAATTTTAGGAAATACCTTTTCGTTTTCTAATCCATATTTTCCAGATAAATAGTTTATGACAGACATAAAATCTTCCCAATTTAATGATCTATAATTATAAGATCTTCTCACTAATTCATATGCCTCATCAAGGTTCCATTTTTGATCTATAGACATGCCAACTAATTGCTGAGCTAAAACATCTAATGGATTCATTGGAATCCTAACGTTATCTATTTGTCTATCCAAAGCACTCTTTGCCAATACAGTACATTCAATCAAATCATCCCTATCAACAACTATTATTCTTCCTTTGCTTATTTGTGTTATATGATGCCCAGCTCTACCTATCCTTTGTAATAACCTGCTAACACTTTTGGGGCTACTTAATAAAATAACTAAATCTATATAACCTATATCAATTCCTAATTCAAGACTTGTGCTAGAAACAACAACTCTTAATTGCCCTTTCTTTAATTTTTCTTCAACATTTAATCTTACATCTCTAGATAAACTACTATGATGAGCCTCAATTTCATCTAAATCAATCATATTTTTACTTGCTAAAAGTTTCTTTAATTTATACGAAACCCTTTCTGTTGCACTTCTAGTATTAGTAAAAATTAAAGAGGTCTTTGCATCGTTAATTAAATTTGCAATAGTTTCATATATTTCATTGTTAATTTCATCTGCACTTCCATGAATTAAATCCGTTTTAGGAGTTATCACCCTAATATCAAAAGGCTTTGAAAACCTAGCATCAACTATTTCTACTTCCCTAGGTTTCCCATTATTATAACCACCTAAATACTTAGCTACCTCTTCCAATGGAGAAATTGTTGCAGACAATCCTATTCTCTGTAAACTCCTACCTGTTTTGTTGTTAACCAAATAATCCAATCTTTCAAGGCTTAATGATAGATGTGCCCCTCTTTTGCTAGAAGCTATTTCATGAATTTCATCCACTATAACCCATTTTGCTGTAGAAAGTCTTTCTTTGAATTTTGGAGCTGATAAACTAATGCTTAATGATTCTGGAGTCGTTATCAAAATATGAGGCGGAGATCTTAACATTTTTTGTTTGATATTAGCAGGAGTATCGCTCGTTCTAACACCTACGTTGATTTCACTTATCTTATATTTTTCATTAGCTAATTGATAGATTTCCTTTAAAGGCATAAGTAAGTTCTTTTCCATATCATTATCTAAAGCCCTAAGGGGGCTGATATATATTGCATATATTTGATTTTGAAGATTACCTTCTTCGCTCATCTTAAATAAATCATCAATAATTGCTAAAAAAACTGAAAGAGTTTTACCAGTTCCAGTTGGACTTGAAATTAAAACATTTTTTCCTTCTTTAATAAGAGGTATAGCATATCTTTGTGGGTCTGTAAATGTACCAAATTTATTAATAAACCATTCTCTAACATATGGTCTTAATAGACTTAGTATTTGTTGATCTTCCATCATAGCATCCTCTATTCTGTATAGCTTTTTACGCTAACCTTTTTAGTTAATACTCCTGTTTTATAATTAAATATAGATCTAATCTATATTTTCAATAATTTTCTCGAAATTCTTTGTTAAGATAAGGTCATCGACTCCTCCACACAAATCATATGGACAAAAAATAGCTATAACATCTGATCCTTTATTATACATAATAGATGCAACTTCTGATATAGATAATCCAATACTTCCATAAGCTCCTTCATCTATAGGAATATCATTGAGATTTGAATTTAGACCGTCTAATCCATAGTCTGAATATATTTTTATTATATCTCTTATTGTTATAGTTCCTATATAATTATTATCATCGAAAATAAATGCTCCGCTCTTATTCTTATTTACCATCTCACTCATTACATCAATAACTTTTCTTTTTTTAATATCAACATTAGGATATTCTTTATCTAAAATATCATGAATTCCCCTTTTTATGTTTATTGATGATAAGATAGAAATTATATCATGAGTTGTCAAAATACCCAAGACCTTGTCTGGCTCTCCAACTAATAGTGAAGTTACATCTTTACCATTCATTATTTTTACAGCATCTTTAACAGAAGTAGTTTTGTTAACATAAATAGGTCTCTCAAGTTCTATCATTGACAAAGTTAAATTTGATGGACTGGATCCTTCTATAAGGATTTTTAATAATGATGAAATATTAAAAATACCAACTATTTGATTTCCTTCTTTAACAGCTAATCTCCTTATACCTCGTTCATACATAAATTTGACTGCATTAGAAACATATTCATTAATATCTATTGAAATTAATGGCTTTGATGCTATTTCATAAATGCTTTGATTTGTTGACAATCTCACACCTATTTTTAAGTGTATTAAAAATGATTTAAATGCTATTTTCATAGCTTATCATAATATATAAATTATTAAATAT
>DAXV01000082.1 GCA_002506595.1 Acidilobaceae archaeon UBA158 | reverse complement strand
GTGTTGACTACATAATTGCCAATAATACTTATGATGTATTTTATGCCTAAGCTTATTATACTACCTGCATAAGTAATTCCAATTAGAGTTATTCGGCTTAACAAGAGCAGGTAATTCATATTCATGGTTTGGCAACTATACCTTACCTAATTTTTCCAAATGAAAGTAAATAGCCAAATAGTTGAAAATGCAAGGATATCTACAAATTTACATTAGTTGGAGTTATGCTTGTAATAATTATTATTACTGTTGTTGATTTAGTCTAATTATAAAACGTTGAGTTTTATTTTTAAATAATTATAAGATAAACTAGATGTAAATAAAAATTTAAACCATTTCTTAAATGATTAAATAGGATTTGAATGACTAGAATAAATACTATTAGCGTTAAGTGTTTAACGGATCAGCATTTACTGGCTGAATATTTAGAATATGCATATGCAGTCTCATCATTATCAAAATCTTACAAAGCTAAGAGGTTCAAGCAAATACCTCAAAAATATACCCTAGGAAAAGGGCATGTACTCTTTTTTCTAGATAAACTAAACTACCTTAAAACGAGACATGAGATAATAAAAAAAGAATTATTAAATAGAGGATTTAAAATTTCAGGATACTCATTAAATTTTAAAAATTTACCCAACGAGTTGTTCAACAACTGGGAACCTTCATTGAATGATGTATTAACAAATTTTGAAAGGATTTATTCAAAAATTATAATAAAACCAAATTGGTATAAATATTATCATAAGCCATTAACTAAATATTTCTTAGACAAAGATTTATATAAAGATCTTGTTATAAAGTGCTACTATATTGAATTGAAACATGAAAGCTGTGAACAAATACATTGTTAACTCCCCGGTTAACAATAATTTAAATTTTATATATGAAGGTTTTAAAATAAATTGTTTAAAAAATTGTTATATCTAAAACATTTAAATCTTTAGTTAGAATTTCATTTAGCTAATGCCTATTTATCTTTGATTTTCAATTTTAAAATTAATTATACTAAAAATAAAAATTTGCAAACTAATAATTTTTATACTAAATTGAATTCTTATTTTAGTTTTAATTGGCAGTATTTGTAAAGAGCATCATATAACGGGAATTGAAGTTTCATATTTTCATAATCATCTTTTGCTATTTCCCTAAATCCCATTGCTGCAGCTTTAAGGCCTGCAGACTCTGGTGGAGGATTAATTGGATTATGTGCATCAGCACCCCTTACAATTTTTGCAAGTTCTAGCAACGCAGGATCTTTAATTCCATATTTTTTGATTATGGCATCGAATGAAACATATTCGATACCGTTTTCATAATAATGATTTAGCTCTGCTCCCTTTACATCAAATGGTATTGCATTTTCCTTTTTAGCTACATTCATAACTTCTTCTTCAGGTACAAAAAGAAATTCTGCTTCCTTATCTATAAACCTCTTTATTAGCCAAGGACATGCAATTCTATCAACCATTGCCTTTTTCCTTGTAACCCATTTCATTTTGCATTCTCACCTACTTTTTAAAAAATATTTTAATTCATTTATAAAACTATTTGTACAAAAATCCATACAAACCTGTTTATATATTTACTGGTATATCATAATTTTATTACAAAAACTTAAAATTTTAGAGATAAAATTTATTTTTTGGTAGATAGATTTGAGGAGATCCCAACTTTATGTTCCTGGAAACAATGAAAAGATGATAAGGAAAAGCACAGAACTTGATGCAGATAGCATTGTTATTGATTTAGAAGACTCAGTACCAATGGATCAAAAAGATAAAGGAAGGGAAATTGTTAAAAGAATGGTTAAAGAACTTGATTGGGGTAAAAGAGAACTAGCTTTAAGAATAAATTCAATTCATACAGCTGAAGGTCTTAAAGATTTGTCTATTTTAAAAGACCTTGATAAGGTAAAATTATTGGTTATACCGAAAGCTGAGGAAGATATGAGTTTTATTTATAATGCATTAGGAATTGCAACAGAGCCGATTATAGAAACGGCAAGAGGTTTATTAAGGATTGAAGAAATTGCAACATCAAAAGGTGTTGAAGCTATAACATGGGGACCGGCAGATATGGCATTAAGTGTTGGAGGTAATGCAAACGCATATAAAGACAACCAATTTATAAGAACAACAGTTGTTATTACAGCAAAAGCTTATGGACTTGACCCAATAGATGCAGTATACTTTGATTTAAACGATTTAAAGGGGTTTGAAGAGGACTGCAACAAAGCAAAGGCATTAGGCTTTGTAGGAAAGCAATTAATACATCCATCTCAAATAAAAATTGCCAATGACATATTTTCTCCAAGCATTGATGAAATAGAAAAAGCTAAGAAAATAGTTCAAGCATATGAAGAAGCTCAAAAAGCTGGTAGAGGTGCGATAAGGTTTGAAGGTCAATTGGTTGATTATGTTCATTATGCTACAGCCAAAAGGCTTTTACAGCAAATAGGTGAAAAACCTTGAATTTACTAAATGTAAATGTTCTTGATTATGGATTGACATAGTTATGCCATTTGCAAAAGTGCATTTTCAAAATT
>DAXV01000046.1 GCA_002506595.1 Acidilobaceae archaeon UBA158 | reverse complement strand
TTCCGCCCCCTTAACCCCCATTAAATTAAAACTATTCAAATTTATTAATATAAATTTTATGTTATCTTAAATTAACATAAAAATGCTTTATGCTTAATATTCATTTTATATAATTGGTGCTTTAAAAATATATTCTCTTAATTCGAGAATAAAATAATAGATACAAAAATTCAGAAAGAAGGTGTTGATAATACGTCAGATAAAATAGATGCAGCTGTTTTGGTATTATTATATGGCGATCCTCCAAGAGTATTAATGGTTAGAAAAAATTGTCTTATCTCAGGTAGATTTTCATGTGATCTTGCATTTCCAGGAGGACATATAAAGAAAGGCGAAACATGCATTGAAGCAGCTTTAAGAGAAGCTTGGGAGGAAGCAAATGTATTTCCAAAATTTGTTAGAATTTTAGGCGTTATGAATGTTCATGAAACCGCTTCAAAACCAGTAGTTAAGGTCTTGCCAGTTGTAGGAACTTTAAATGGACCCATAGAAGTTAAACCTAAGGATTCCGAAGTTGATTATGCTATTTGGATTCCCATAGACTCTATTGGGGATCCAAAATTAGTATTTCATCCTATAAGAGGATATGTGCTTGGATATATGCTCCCCGGAAACCTAGTTATTTGGGGGCTATCATATAGGATAATAAGCGATTTGAAAAATCAATTCCTTAAAAGTTAATTATGTTTAATATTTTTGAAGTTAATTTATGGCAATATGGAGTTAATTTTTATATACAAAACAAAATTGTGAATATACTATAAAATTAAAATATAAAAAATGAAATGAAAATAACAGTGATTTTATAATTAGATCTTTATTTTTTCCTCTTAAAGATCGAGACTTTTATTTGTATGATAAAATATGTAGATAAAAATGTTAGTTAAGTTATGGGAATCTAACTTTTAAATAATTAGAAATTAGCTTGTATGAATCAATAAAGGATTTATTTATGTCTTTTTCTGATAAAATTATTTGCCTTAGTAATTTATTTCTTAAATAAATAAATTTGTTTTGGGCTTCCCAAAGATATTCAATTGGAACATTTAATTGATTTGAGACTTCTAATAGCATTTGTAAAATGTTTATTGAATTTAGATCTTTAGGATTCTCAATTAGATTATCAATCCCTTTTTCTATCCTTTTTCTAAGAGATGTATGAACCAAATCATCTATTTTAACTTCTAAATTTTTGGACCATTGAATTAATTGCTCTAATTTATTGAAATCAATAAATTCAGATTCCAATATTTCTAAAAAAGATTTTTCTAGTTCGTATTGCAATAAAATTTCAAATACTTTTGGATAGTTTAGATTAAGACTTCTAACATATTCCATAACAGGTAGATAATTATTATATAAGATTTCATAGTGTCTTGAAAGTTCTATTATTGCTGATTCCAATATATGATCCATTACAAATTTTTGGTCATTTTTTAATAAATTATTTAAATTATAATAGTTTGGGTAAAAAGTCTTCTGTATTAAATCAATTATATCTGGAAGTAAGCCTTTACTAAATAATTCTTCCATATTTTTATCAAGTTCAAAGTAAGAATTTTGGTCCATGAGAACTTTAGCACCAGAATGTAAATTATACCAACCATAATATATAGAAGAAAACATTATTGGAGTACTTCTCCAAGTTATCTTAGATATTAGCGTAGCAATCCCATTAACTGCCTTCGCTCTTCCCAGTTCAAATTTTTTATATGGGCCTATTATTATTTTATATGAATAAAAATCATTTTCGTTTGGATAATTTTCGAAAAGTAATCTCATAGCAAAGCTCGCTCCAACTTTTTCAGGAGGCATAAATGATGTTATGACTTCTCTTTCGTAAATATCTTTTCCATTTCCATATCTTTGGTCATTTGATTTTGCATCTTTTAAAATTTCTAAAAATTGATCTTCTATTTTAGTATTTGATAGTTCTTCAATTAATTGTATAACCCTTTTTGCAAATTTTAGTGATTGTATTGGTTCTGGCCTATATATATCTTCGAAAAACCATGCATCACTTGATTGCATTAGTATTGAATTCTTAGCCAATTCCATAAGTTTCAAAAAATTAATGATATAGTTTTCATTTTCCTTTGTAGCATATTTATCTACGAAATTAGAAATATTTTCAGCATCATAATTATACATAACATCTATGTAATCAAGTATTGCATTATTTATATCGGTGGAAATTTGAGACCCTAATTTTTGAATAACATCTTCTGCAATATTATTTAACCAATCTATAGATTTTCTTAATGGAGCTCTCCATTCTTGATTCCATCCTGGCCTTATTTCTGATGCACATCCACAATTAGATCTCCACCTTTCTATTCCATGGGGGCAGCTCCATGAAGTATTTTCATTTATAATTACATCTATTTGAGGACCATATTTTGAAAAATAATAACTATAGTTTGTTATGTTTACTCCATTAGATTCTATAATTGATAATGCCTTTGCAAGTTCTTCTTCTCCTTTTGGCTTATGATGTCCATAAGTTTCTCCATCAGTTGCTATGCTAACTAGTTGTGGTGAATTAGAATTATCGAAGGATTCAATAAGTTTTCTTGCAAAAAGTTCACCGCTTTTCAAAAGGTCACCAAATGCAACTAGACCAGAAAGCCATCTATTATAAAATATCACTCCTATATTATTTCCAGAAGGCAATATAGCTCTATATGGTATTTTAGTATTAAGTTTTTTCTCGTTAACATCTATGAATTCAGATCCAGATTTTATAGATTTTGCTTGATGAGGGCTTAAAATAACAAATTTTATTCCATAATTTGAAAGTATTTCTAGTGTTTGATTATCTACAGCAGCTTCTGGTAACCAAAAACCTTCTGGATATCTATCAAATGTTTTTTCAAAGTGCTTTATTCCCCAATATATGGCTCTTTCTTTGTTTTGTTTTGTTGATAGTGGAAGTATTATATGTGCATAGGGTTGTGCAATGGCATTTCCATGGCCTGAGAATCTGGAGGAGGATTCCTTATCAGCCTCTATTATTAAGTTATATAATTTGCTATATTTATTCTTTAAATATGAAATAAGCAGAGGACCGAATGAAAATGAAATTTTCTCATAATTATTAACTATATCCTCAATTAAGTCATCATTTTTAAGTCTTGCATATGCATTAGGAAGATATGATTCTCTAGTTATCTTATCATTCCAATCATGATAGGGTCTAGAAGTTATATCTAAATCAATTTCTAAAGTCCAAGGGTTGAAACGAGGTGGTTGATAAAAATGGCCAAATATCGTTACATATTTTTCGTTATTAGCCAATTTTTCCCCTAATAATAATAAGAAGAATCTGGTTAAAAACAGTAAAGCTAAACGTAATATTTTTTTAAACTAATGCCTCCGAAAAATATAAGTTAGAGAACGATAAACATTGAGGTGAAAGATTTGAGAAAAATTTCAGCATTTGAAATATTTATGATAATATTACCTTGGTTTTTATGGTATTTGACTTTCGATGTGTTTTATTCTCATTTTATATATGCTATGGCATTTTCAACAGGTGTTTTAGGAATTATATCCTTAACTAGAAAAGAAGTGAGAGAAAAATACAAAAGTTGCAACGTTATTTGTATGCTTTCGGCAATATTTATTTCAATAATACTATATTTTGTTTTTTATGGTGGAAATTTAGTATCGATAAAATTAGGATTAGAAGGCGAAGTTCTATATGTATATGAATTGGTTCCAAAGGGATTAATAAGTATTTTTCTATTAGCTTTAATAGGAGTTATGGAAGAAGCATATTGGAGAGGCCTATTACAGCAAGTTATAATTGAAAAAGAATTAAACATTAGTTGGTTGTATGCACCATTATTTTATGGTTTTGTTCACTCTGTATCTTTGAATTTGATTTTGGTTATAGCAGCATTAATAGTTGGATTGTTCTTATCATTTACAGCAGAGAAATTTGGATTAATAGCATCATCAATTGTACATGTAACATGGATATATTTTATGTTTTTAAAAATTTTATTATAATTAAATATTAACGCAAAGGACCTAATATTCCTTTTTGTCTTAAGATTCCGGCTCTATAAGTTGGAGTAATTGTTTTTGGATGATTAGCTTTAACCATATCAATTCTCCTAACAGTTGTATTAATTGGCCATTGTTTGGGTTCGTTTGGATTTTTCTTTGCAATTTCTTCAATTTCTTTAAGCCTATTTGCAAACCTTTCTATATTTTCTTTTGTCTCACTTTCGGTAAATTCTATCATTAAAGCTTCTTTAACTATTAGTGGGAAATAAATAGTTGGTGCATAAAATCCAGAATCTAACAAACCTTTACTTACATCTTCAGCAGTTACACCTGTTTCTTCATGTAAAGGCTCAGCACTTAATACAACTTCATGTTTTCTAAATCTTCCATTCCCATAAGGTAATGAGTATCCTTTGGAATCCTCCATTAGCTTTATAAAGTAGTTCGTGTTAATAACTGCTATCTCTCCGGCCTCCTTCAAACCTTGGGGTCCTAAAGTTAATATATATGTATAGGCCCATATTAATTGTTGTACATTACCAAAAAACGATTTTAAAAGTCCAGGACTGTATTTTCCAGGCCATTTAATTTTATATAACTTTTCTTTTTCATCATATATAACTATGGGTCCAGGGAGCAAGTCGTGAAACATTATGTCATCTTTTACTAAACGATCCTTTATACATAATGGCCCTGCACCAGGACCCCCTCCTCCATGAGGTGTTGAAAAAGTTTTATGAAGATTCAAATGAGCCATATCAAAGCCCATATCTCCAGGCCTTGCTTTTCCTAAAATACCGTTTAAATTGGCGCCATCGTAATATAATAGTCCATCTTTTTCATGAATTATTTTAGCTACATCTAAAATTCTTTCCTCAAATAATCCTAAAGTACTTGGATTTGTTAACATTAAACCAGCAGTTCTTTCAGATAATGAAGATAAAAATGCATCATAATCCATGTTTCCAGATTCATCAGTAGGTATCTCTATTGTTTTAAATCCTCCCATAGCAGCACTTGCTGGATTCGTTCCATGAGCAGAGTCTGGAATAATTATTTCATCCTTTAAATTTATATTACCTTTTATTTCATGGTATTTCCTTATCATTAAAACTCCACTTAGTTCGCCTTGAGCACCGGCTGCAGGATGTAAAGTACAATAATCCATGCCAGTTATTGATGCTAACCAATTCTGTAGTTCATATAAAGCTTTTAGTAACCCTTGAAGAGTAGATTCAGGCTGCAGGGGATGGATAAAAGCAAGTCTTTTATCAGTTGCAATTTTTAATGATAATTTAGGATTATACTTCATTGTACAGCTACCTAAAGGAACAGGCCCTGAATCGACTCCATAAGCCATTTCTGATAATCTAGTAAAATGCCTTACGACTTCAATTTCGCTAACTTCTGGCAATTCAGGTTCTTTTTCACGTTTAAGGCTTTGAGGTATTGAAATATCACCTAAAATTTGTTTGAATTCTTCATTATTTCCTTTAAATCTAATGCCTTCTCTTCCATTACTTAATTCATATATTAGAGGCTCATTCCAATTAGCTTGCTTAAACACTGATATCACCTCAAGCTTTTTAATTTATCTATAACAAAATCGATATCAGATTTAGAATGAACTTCAGTAAAACTTAATAATCCCCAAGAATTTTTGGCCCATGGAACATATTGGATTAAAGGTATTCCAAATAAAATTCCAAAATCAATTAGTTTGTTTCTTATTTTTTCAAAATCTTCATTAAATTCTACAACGAAGTCACCAAAGAATTCTCCATCAAATAGAGGTGATTTAAATCCAAGACTTTTTATTTGTTTTGCAGCATAATGACTTCTATACCAAATGGATTCTGCAACATCTTTTAAGCCTTTTCTTCCTAATAATGAAATATAGATTGCAGCTGTAATAGCACTTAGAGAGGAATTTGTGGTTATATTGCTTGTTGCTTTAGACCTCCTTATATGTTGTTCTCTTGTCTGCAATATCATTGCAAAGGCTTTAGAAGAACCATCAATGGAAGTAGTCATACCGATTAATCTGCCAGGCATTTGCTTTACATATTCAGCATTCCATTTTGTTGCAAAAATTCCCAAATATGGTCCTCCAAAATTAAGGCCTAATCCTAACGGTTGTCCTTCTCCAATAGCTATATCTGCATTAAGTTCTCCAGGAGTTTTATATAACATAAGGCTCAAAGGATTTACTCCCATAATAAATAATGCATTTTTTTCATGTGCTATCTCGCTAATTGCCTTTGCATTTATGTCGACAATACCAGTATATTGATATGGATATTCCAAGTAAATAGCAGATAAATCATCTGCTTTACTTTTTATGTCCTCAATATCAGAATATCCAGTATTTGGATCAACCTTATAGCTTATTAAAGAAATTTCATGAGGAGAAGTATATGATTTTGCGACTGATAAATGAAACGGATTTATAGTTTCTGGAATTAATATTTTTGATTTATCATTAATCCTTTTTGACATTAAAAATGCTTCTCCCAAGGCACTTGCCATATCATACATGCTTGCATTAACTACATCCATTTCTAATATATCAGATATTAAACTTTGATATTCAAATAGCATTTGTAATAATCCTTGACTTATTTCAGGTTGATATGGAGTATAAGCTGTCAGAATTTCTCCCCTTTCGGCTAAGTATTGTACAGCTGCTGGAACATAATGAGGCCAAGCACCACCTCCAATAAATTGTTTTGATTCATCAAATATTTTATTATTGTTTAGAATATTATCCATTATTTTTTCTACTTCTATTTGATCTAATGGTTTTTTCTTTCCTATATCAAGGTTGTTCCATTTTTCTTCATCTATTAAAACCTGCTTTGGGATGTCATTATATAAGTCAAGTACATCTTTAACTCCTATATAATCTAGCATACTTTTTTTAACTTGTTCATTACTATTAGGAATCCATTCATGTTCCAACCTAATCCCCATTGGATTAGTACATATTCAAAATAATAAAAATGTTTTATTGAAAATACTTATATCTTAGAATTTTTAATTTATATATTTTTTAAGATGTTTTACGATACAAAGCCAGTCCTTTAGAGCAGAGATAGGTTAAGCAAGATATTTTTGCCTTAGAAGCGATGAAACTATAATATTTGTATTTATAACTAAGTATTTTATTAGGTTTTTGCATTTATGATAATTTATCTAGCCAAAACGCTTCTTTTTTCCATGACATACCAAATTACTATCAATAAAGCTATTATTATTATCCATGTTATAATTTCGTTTAATTTATTTGAAGAGTTTTGAGGCAAGTTAAGTATATCAATAACATACATTGAAGCTGACCATGTCAAAGGTGAGGTTGTCGGTAATGGATTTCCATAATTTGGATCTATAGCTTCAGGTAACAAACCGTTTTGGGAATGATTATAAGCCCAGTTAAGTATGTTTATTGCACCAGTTATATTATTAATTTGTTCATAATAATATGCTAAAAATAAAGTAGTTACTATCCAAGGAGGATTTGGACCAGAACTATCATATAATGACTGTGAGTAATGATAATCATCTCCTACGAAACGTGATAACCCACCTAAAACGGTTAAATGGGAAATTTCTTGATTAACATCGCTATATGCTAAACTAGATTTAGGTGAAATATAACCTAAATCAATAGGAAGTATTGTAGATGAGTCAAATCTTGAATACATAGGAGATAAGATTATTTGTTGCGTATTATTAACATACAAAATTGCTTTGGTTAACGTTGGATAGAAATATTTTCCATTCCAAAAATATTTTATTATGCTTTCGTTAAGTAGATTTTCATAGTATTTTATTATGCTATTATTTATTCCTAGATATTGATAGATAAGAGAAGAATCATATAAACCTATATCATCAATTGATTGTGTCCAAAAATTATATCCCATATTGCTTTCCCAAACGCTTAGATCTTCTGGCATTAAATGAAACTTACTATTGTTTATTTCCATTATTTCATATTCTATAGTTTTATTTAATGCAGGTAAAACTGATGTAAGAAAACTGTAGTTGTGTGTTATTATAAAGTAGTTGTAGATTCCAATTTGAAATAGACCTATACTATCTAACTCTGGAATTCCAAAACTTATATCAGGTTCTCCATTATAGAAATTATACCTAGTATACCAATTATTACTACTAAAAATGTTTGATTCCCAAATCCAATATTTATATGCTGAGTTTAGGTGATTAGCATCTTGAAGGGCCATTGCAGCAAAGGAAGAATCTCTTAACCAATTATATAAATAAATGGGGGAAGGCGATGCTGCAAATTCGCCAGTTATGGGATTCTGATTATCTTTGATTAAAAGCAATGATAAATAATAATCAGAAATCAAATTATCGCTTATTTCAGAGTTTTTAATATCTTTTGATTTATATAGCCAATTATTAACTTCATTGCTATTATAGTTTATCAAATAATTCGGTAAATAATATTTTGATTTGTTAATAGAAAATTCCAAAAATCCATTATTTATGTAAGTTATTTGTAAAACCTTAGTATTGTTTTTCTTAATAACATTAGGTGTTCCATTAAAATAAATATAAATAGATGGTGTTTGATTAATAACTATCTCATTTTTATAAATAGATATTGTATAATTAGATGGAATATAAATAGAAGAAATTAAAACATTTTTTGGATATATTAAGATAAAAATTAGACTTAGATAAGGCGGAGTTAAGATATTTATTACTCCATTATTTCCTTTAATTGTTATGGTATTGTTTAAATTTAATTTAGTATAATAAGATGAATTTATATTAAAATATATTTCATATGGCAATATTCCATTATTTCCGAAATATATGTTTTTTATAGATACATTTGAATTCGGTAAACCATTTAATATACTGTTTGGTATGGGAATACCAGTTGTTACTAATATGCTAATGTTTTTCCAATTGCTTAGCAATAAATATGACGGGTAATAGCTAAGTTCTCTGTTATAAGTTGATTGATCTGCTTTTGAAGCATTTATTAATGGACTCACTATTATAATTAATAATAACATTGTAAGTACAATTTTTTTCTTTAATCCTCTCATTTCTTTTCACTTTGTTTTAATAATTTGCATTAGAATTATTTAATTTTATCTATAAATTTTTATCTTCACGCTAAAATGAAATTTCAATATAATTTATATACAGATAGAATTATATATTTTAGATATACATAATATATTATAAGGGGTAAAATTGAAAATATTATTAACTCTTCCCCCTGAGATTCATAATTTAGAAATCTATAGAGTTACTGGAATGAGGGCTCCTCCATTAGGAATATTAAGTATAGCTGCTATATTAGAAAAATATGGTCATAAAGTTGAAGTTATTGATAGTCCAACACTTCAGCTTAACTTTGATTCATGGCTATCAAAAATTAAAGCCATAAATCCAGATTTAATTGGTATATCTGTTCAAACTCCCATGGCTCCTAAAGCATATAAAGCGGCTAAAATATTAAAAGAAGAATTTCCTGATATACCATTAATAGCTGGAGGTACTCATCCATCAGTAATGATAGATGAAGCGCTAAGAGAAGGATTTGATATAGTTGTTAGGGGAGAGGGAGAATATACAACATTAGAATTAGTCAATTATTTAGAAAATAATGGGTTTGAAAAATCTGGGTTAAGTGATATAGCAGGTATAGCATATATTAATGATGGTAAAATAGTTAAGACAAAAGATAGGCCATTAATTCAAAACCTTGATGAATTACCATGGCCCGCAAGACACCTAGTTGATATGAGCAAATATACATTGTTTAATAAAAATATAAACATAGCTCATATAATGGCTAGTAGGGGATGTCCGTATGGTTGTATTTACTGCATAACAAGTTATTATTGGGGAAGGAGGTTTAGATATAGATCTGCTCAAAACGTTGTTGATGAAATAAAATATCTATATGAAAAATATCACGCAAAAACAATAGTTTTTACTGATGATGAATTTACTGCTAATTGGAAGTTCGTAAGAGATTTTATTGACTTAATAAAGAAGAATAATCTTGATATTAGTTTTTCTTGTGGAACTAGAGTGGATTTAATAAACAAAGACTTAATGAAACTGCTTTATGATAATGGATGCAATGCGTTATATTTTGGCGTTGAATCTGGCAGTCAAGATACATTAAATAAAATTGGCAAAAGGATAACAATAGAGCAAGCAAAAAAGGTGTTTTCTTGGGCAAAAGAACTAAAGGGATTCACAACTGGTTCATTTATATTAGGATTTCCTTGGGAGACAATAGATGATATGAAAAATACTGTCGATTTGGCAATAAAACTTGATCCAAATTATGCGCAATTTACTGCATTAACTCCATATCCGGGAACTCCATTATATGAATTTGCTGTTAATAATAACTTGATAGTAGATCACAATTGGGAGCACTACACAACAGTTAGACCAGTTATGAGAGGGTTTAATTTTACCTCATCAGATCTTGGAAAGATGGTTATTTATGCATATCGTAAGTTTTATGTTAGGTTTGATTTTATGATGAGGGAAATGAAGGCTGGTAGGTTTTTTGATTTATTTAAAATAGTTTCTAAAAATTTGATTTTTTCACCATTTGAAGATAGAATAAAGAAAGTTTTTGAGCCTTTGAGGTGGGGTCAATGAGCATGGATGCAGATTATTATCTAGATAAGGTTGATAATAAAAAAGGAGATATCGGACATCTTTTAGCCGGAATAAGATTACTTTTTAATAATCCTGTAACTAAATCAATGCTAAGAGTAGCAACAAGAGATGTTAAAGTAAAATATGTAAATGGTGAAGCAAAGGAAGCGCCATTAATTTATCATGCTTTGTCAAAATTTGTTGGGGAAAACATAACTGAATGCCCAATATCTGCCAGATTTCTGATACCAGTTATAGATAATATAATAAAAATTGGAATTAAGGTACTTAATGGTGATATAGAAGCAACCAAAAAGGGAATATCTGATCCTGCAATAAGAAGAGGAGTAGCATTAGTTATGAAAGGAATAGGTTTATATGGTGTTACGGTTCCACAAAAAATGCCTGCTCCATTTTTAATTGTATGGAATATGACGAATATGTGTAATTTACAATGCATACATTGTTATCAAAGAGCTGGTAAACCAACGCCTGATGAGCTTACATTGAAAGAAAAATTGGATTTAATTGATCAATTAGATAAGGCAGGAGTTGCTTCTATAGCATTAAGTGGAGGAGAGCCTACAATTCATCCTGATTATTATACATTAATCAAGGAGATATCAAGAAGAGGCATTCATACAGGGACAGCAACTAATGGATGGCTTTTTTCTAATATTAATTATTTAGTTAAAGCTAAGGAAAGTGGTTTGAGATATGTTGAAGTCTCTTTAGATAGTTCTGATCCCAAAAAGCATGATAAATTTAGAGGAGTTAATGGATCATGGGAAAGAGCTGTTAAGGCATTGGAAAACGCTGTAAAGCTTGGCATGGATCATGGTATGGCAGTTACTATTACAAAGCTAAATTACAATGAAGTTAAAGATCTTTTAGATTTGGCAGAAGATATAGGTGTTAAGAGAGTTATATTCTTTAACTTTGTTCCAACTGGTAGAGGAAAGGAAAACTTGTGGCTTGATCTAGACCCGGTTGAAAGAGAAAAATTCATGAGATATATTTATTCGGAAATGAAAAAGAGGGAAGGAATTCAAATTGTTAGCACCGCTCCACAATATGGTAGAGTTGCATTAGTTATGAGCCAAGGAAAAGAAGTTGCTCCAACTCATTTTGCTGTATCTGGAGATCCAATTGTTAAGGCAGTTGCAGAGTTTGTTGGAGGTTGTGGAGCCGGAAGAATCTATGCTGCAATACAACCTAATGGAGATGTTTCTCCATGTGTGTTTTTACCATTGACTGTAGGTAATATAAGGCAAAAGAGTTTTTGGGATATATGGAGTACAAGCAAGGTCTTTAATGATTTGAGAGATAGAAGTAAATTAAAAGGATATTGTAATGTTTGTCCTTATAAAAATATATGTGGGGGGTGCAGAGCTAGAGCTTATGGTTACTATAATGATTATTTAGCTCCAGATCCAGGATGTATCTATAATATTAAGGAGTGGAACAAATTAAAGGAAGAATCACATGTCAAATTAAAAGAAGAAACCTTAGCTTAAATTATTAATAAATTTTCATATTCTTCTTTACTTAATCTTAAATATGATGAGATTATTATTGTTTTTAAGTTATTTATTTCTAATTTAAGTAATATAAGGGCTGCAGATATTAAAGATGGAGAAAAAGGATATGATTGGAAAACAGCCTCAGCTTTTCTTTTTGCAGATAAATATGAACTTTTCCTTATGGAATCCATTATTTCATTTTCTTTTCTTCCTTCAATTTTTATGTATTTAAACTGATCTCTTAGAGATGTAGCCAATGCCATTACATCTCCAGACTCTCTTTCATAAATGTTTCCTATCTTGTTCCATGTTATATTGCAAACATTTATTTTTGTAAAGCTAGTTTCTACTACCCTTGTTGGTATTTTTAATAAAGAAGATTGCATTAAACCTAACGCAATTTTACCCTCAATAATTGGGCAAAGCGTCCTTGAAACTGCATCTTTATCTATACTATTTAATTTTGATAACGATTCTGAATATAAATTTGAGGTCGCCGCTAAGGAATACCAAGTTATAACACTAGAATCTTTTAGTTCATTATAAAAAGCATATGCATCTTTTAGTGAATTATAAATATGTTTATATCTAGATGAAATTTCTAAATATCTTTGAACACCAGCTAATGAATCTGGTTCGGCAAGGATTTTATTAAGTGAGCTTTGGCTCCATAATAATGAAATTAATGCGTTTTTATTTATTTCTTTGTTTTCAACTATTCCTCTCAAAACTAGGAGGGAATCATTTATTTCATCTTCTCTAGCAAAAGATAAGGCTAAATCAATTGATTCACTTGGAGTAAAACTGGCAATTTCATCAACAGCTGAATAAAATCGTTTCATAATTTCTTTTTCAGCGTCCTCAGCATTTTTTGTATCTGAAACGTTTTTATATTTTGATTCTCTTAAATATGCATATATATCAGATATTGGAGGGGACAACTCCCTTAATTTGTCAGATGGAATTAACGTAGATTTTAGATATCTTAGCCTCGGAACAATTTTTGCATATGTTGATGGAGAACCCAAAAATTTCACCCTTCTATTATTTTCTTTATTTGCTCAAATACTTCTTCTACTCCCTTATCATAGTTTTCTTTACCCAATTTTTCTGTTTTTTCCAATTCTTCCTTTTCTTTTTCTTTATAAGCTTCTTCTAATTTCTTGACACTTTCTTTATAAGCTTCTTCTAATTTCTTGACACTTTCATCTAGAAGGTTTTTACTTTCTAATCTTATTTGTTTTCCTAGGTCATCGGCTAATTGGACTATAGAACTTGATAATTCTTTTGATTCATTATTTAATTTTTTTAATGATTCTTCGAACCATGCAACTGTTTCTGCTAATTTAGATATTTCTGACTTTGACACATAAAGCACCCTTATCTAAGATCATGATAATGAATAAGAGTAGAGGTTAAAAAATCTTATAGGCAACGATATATAGGTGTGTATAATTTGGCTAAAATAAGGGTTTTGGGAGATGAATTACCTATAGCAAGATATCTATTAAAAAAGCTAAGAGATAAAAATACAACGTTATCTGAATTTAGAAGAGCTATGAATAATGCAGGTAAAATATTAGCTATAGAGAGTTCTAGAGAACTTATGTGGAGAGAAGAAAAAGTTATTACGCCTTTAAATAAAGAAGCCGTAGAACTAGATTTAATAAATCAGCCATTGCTTATAGGTATTTTAGGAGCGGCCTTACCATTAATAGAAGGGTTTATTGATATATATCCTGATGCACCTATTAGTTTAGTTGCTGCAAAAAGAAATGAAACTCGAGGATCAATAAATATAGATATTTACTATAAAAGACTTCCTGAAAAGTATGAAGGGGTAGCCTATCTTATCGATCCAATGCTTGCTACAGGAAAAACTATGGAAAAAGTAATTAATGAGCTATATAAGCGTGGAATTAAAAAGATTATAATTACATCTGTTATTTCATCAAAGCCTGGAATTAACTATTTATTGTCTTTATATAGTAATTTGACTGTATATTCTCTTGCAGTTGATAATGATTTAGATGAAAACTTCTTTATTGTTCCAGGTTTGGGTGATGCTGGAGATAGAGGTTTAGGGATTAAGCCGAATTGATTTCATATTAGATGATATTTAAAGAAATTTATTATTAAATAAAAAGATATATTTTAAATAATTTTTATGAACTAATTATTGTTAACCGGGGGGTTAACAATGGCTATCTGTTTTAGAAAATGATTTTTATTTTTAGCTGCTTCCAGCAA
>DAXV01000058.1:19262-44626 GCA_002506595.1 Acidilobaceae archaeon UBA158 | reverse complement strand
GCCAGATTTCAATGGTAATGAATTAAATAAAGCCTTAGATTGGTATTCTTTACAACAAAGAAATTTTGGGAAATGAATATCATAAAAAATATTATTTAAGACCCTTTTCTTAAAATATGTTTGGTTTTGTAATATATGCCAAAACTTAAAAAAAGAATAAATAATAGAATTGATGAATAAAAATGAGAGTGCTGTATGCATCATCAAGTGTTGGTTTAGGTCATGTGACCAGAGATTATCATATAAGAAAAAATATAAATGGTAATGTTGAATGGCTTACTTCAGGAAATGCTTTAAAATATCTTAAAGAAAGGGGAGAGAATATTAATGAAATATCTAATAGTCTTTATAGCTTAGGTGATTATATAGAAAAAATGATAAAGAACTGTGAAGTGAAAATTAATCCTATTGATGCTTATCGATTATACAAAGCTGTTAAACACAATGCTGAATTAATAACAAATGAAATTAATTTTGATGATTATGATTTAATTATTGCAGATGAATTCTGGGAATTTATGTTCGTCAATATTCCAAAAGAAAGGTCTGTTTTCTTAACAGATTTTACAAAGGTAAATGTTAAATCAAACAGCTATTTTGAAAAATTAATCATACCAAGATTAAATTTAGGTTTAATAAATAGAATTAATGAAAAGTTTAGCTTAAAGATAAACTTAAGTTTATGGGATAAAGATAAAAATTTTATTAACTTAGGTCCTGCTTTTTCAGATGATTATTTTAAAGTAGATACAAATGAAGGAGACTATATTTTAGTTAACATAGGAGGTACTAATGCTGGACTTAAAGTTGCAGAAAAGCTAAAGGAAAAAATGAAAGAATATGATGTTAAAATAATTGGTTCCTCTAAATATTTTGATCCTAATCCCAAAAAATTAATAAAAGATGCAGGAATTATAATAAGTCTTTCTGGCTATGGAAGTGTCGTAGAATCTAATGCATTAAAGAAAAAGACAATATTTTTGTTTATAGAAAATCATTTTGAGCATATAGAAAATGCAAATATTATGAGAAATAGAAAAGGTTTTAGAGTTTATCCATGCAATAAAATTTTAGATATAGATATAAAAAATGAAATAGAGCATCTAAAAAAGGAAGATATAGATCCTTTAGAAATAAATGATTCCTCATATAAGGTTGTAGAGGAAATTAAAAAATTTATTAGTTAAATTTGAAACGTTATTAATATTTCTTATATTTAAGAATATTATTCTCAAGCAATATTTTAAAGAACGGTGAGGTATTTTGGGAATAACAGATGAAAATTTAACAGGTATATTTTATGAATTAATTAAAACTGCATCGACTAGCATACCTGTTGATGTATATGATGGATTGAAAAATGCTTATGAAAAAGAAACTAATATGGCTGCAAAAAGACAACTTGAAGCAATATTGCAAGATATAGAAATAGCATGCGCCAAAAAAGTTCCAATTTGCCAAGATACTGGAACTCCTTATTTTTTTATAGAGATGGGAGAAAACTTCCCTATTAGGGCTGGTATTTCGAAAGCAGCAATTCAGGCTTTAAGAAAGGTCACGAAAGATGGTTATTTAAGGCCAAATGCAGTAGATCCATTTTATAAGAAAAACAGCGGTGATAATACAGGCAGATACATACCATGGATGCATTTTGATATAGTTGAGGGAGACGATTTAAAGGTATGGTTTATGACAAAAGGTGGGGGTAGCGAATTTCCTTCAACTCTAATTATGAGCGAGCCAATAGAAGGGTTTGATAAACTAAAGAGAGGAGTAATTGATACTATTGTAAAATTTGGTCCTTTACCATGCCCTCCTTTAATTGTAGGGATCTCAATCGCTGCAGGAGGTGATATAGCTATGACTTTAGCTAAAAAATCGCTATTAAGACCAATAGGCGAAAGAAATCCGGATCCAAATTTAGCAAAAATGGAAGTAGATTTATTAAATGAAATAAATAAGCTTGAATTAGGACCTCATGGATTTGGCGGGCAATTAACTGCTTTAGATGTAAAGATAGATTATGCATATAGACATCCTGCATCATTTGCAATAGGTATTGTTACTAGTTGTTGGGCAACCAGGAGAGCATCTGCAATAATTCATAGTGATGGATCTTGGGAAATGACAAGTAAGCATGTTTTTTATAATGGGACAGGCTGTGTTATTGTGAGGTGAAATAATATGGTAAATGAATATCATTTAGAAACCCCTTTAACTGACGATATAATTAAGAAATTGAATATAGGTGATATAGTCTATATAAGCGGAATAATGATAACCGCAAGAGATGAGGCACACGAAACTGCTTTAGAGTTACTAGAAAAAGGAGAAAGATTACCAATAGATATAAAAGGATTGGTTTTATATCATTGTGGTCCAGTTGCTGTTAAGAAAGATAATAAATGGAATATTGTTGCTGCCGGTCCTACAACTAGCATGAGAATGGAAAGTGTTGAAGATAAATTTATTGAAAAAACTGGTATAAAAATGGTTGTTGGAAAAGGAGGAATGGGAAAGAAAACAGCAGAGGCAATGAAAAAATACACCGCTGTTTATGCAGTTTTCACAGGAGGAGCAGGAGCATTGGCAGCAGAAAGAATTAAGGAAGTTAAAGATGTTTATTGGTTAGATAAATTAGGAATTCCTGAAGCAATGTGGGTATTTAGAGTTGAAGAATTTGGTCCATTAATTATAACAATAGATTCCCATGGAAACAACTATTATGAAATAAGGTTAAACGAAGTTGCAAAAAACGGTGAAAAAGTAAAAGATGAATTAATGCAATATAAATGGGCTTAATCCAAAATTTTTTAAACTTCTATAATCCCATGTTTCTTTTTGAGAGATTAAAATGAATATAAATGAACAAAAAGAACAAAAAGAATTAGTGTACAATGCAAATAACTTAATCGAATATGATTAGGTGATGTTATGCTTATTCATTTGATTCAAACTGTTATAGTCATGGCTATTTCTATCTTGGTTGCATATCTATTAAGTAAACCTATAGCAACTTTTATAAAATATGAAAAAGATTTGCCGTATAATAACTTAAATAAAATCGAAAATTTTTTATTTAAATTTCTTGGAATTAATAAAGAAAATTCAATGAACTATAAAGAATATTTATTATCTTTATTATCATTAAATATAATCTTTATAATTTTTGATACAATATTTTTAATGTTTCAAAACCATTTATCTTTTATAGGCCCTAGCTATAAAGGGCTTAGTTTTGATTTAGCTTTTAATACAGCTATTTCATTCATAACAAATACAAATCTTCAGCATTATATCGGAGAAACGACATTATCTTTAGCATCTCAAATGCTTGTTATAATTACTACTATGTTTATTGGGTCATCTACAGGTTTAGCCTCATCTTTTGCATTTATAAGGGGTTTTATTAGAAAAAGCAATAGCTTAGGAAACTTTTATGTTGATTTTATAAGATCTCTGATATTTCTTATTTTACCTATATCGATAATATCATCAATTTTGTTAATTTTTATGGGAGTCCCACAGAATTTTAATCCATTTTATACAGTTAATTCTTTTACTCATCAAATCATTTATTCTGGCCCGATTGCCTCATTAGAAAGCATAAAGCTTCTAGGAAATAATGGTGGTGGATTTTTTGGATCAAATTCAGCAAATTTATTTGAAGATCCGTCTAATTTAAGCAATTATTTTGAGATGTTTCTTATGTTAGTATTTCCACTATCATTACCTCTTGCATTTGGAAGAATTTTAGGAAAGAAAAGAGGATATACTCTTTTAGGGACAATATTAATAAGTATGATCATAATAATTATTATGGCAGAATTTATTAAACCAGTTGGTGTTATAAGTTATCGCTTTGGTAATTATTCTGCAATTCTGTTTAATAGTGTTTCAATGTTAACTAATACAGGTGCTGTTGATACATCATTAACAGCTATGTCGTTTAGTGCTATAATTGCTTTTTTATTTTCAATGTTTATTCAATCAATCCCAGGAGCAATTGGACTCGGATTTATGTATCTTTTCGTCTATATCATTTTAACTTTATTTATATTAGGATTAATGGTAGGTAAAATGCCTGAATTTATCGGTATGAAAATAAATCCTAGAGATGTCAGGCTTTCTGTTTTAGTTTTCTTAACACACCCTCTGATAATTTTGATACCAACAGCATTAGCTTTAACTATGGGTTATGCATATCATGTTTTAGGTTCAATAAATTCATATACATATACAGAAGTTTTATACGAATTTACATCTGCTGCTGCAAACAATGGATCTTCTTATTTAGGTTATATAGGCAATACAGTTTTCTTCAATATATCAACTGCTATTGTAATGTTTATTGGTAGATACCTGCCGATTGGCTTAATGCTTGCTATATCACAGTCATTTTCAATGAAAGATAGAAAGAAGGGGTTGGAACCATTACCAACTGAAGGCTTTCTCTTTTTAGCTATATTAGTTTTTATGATTTTCTTACTAGTTGTGCTGACATTTATTCCATTTGTAATAATAGGACCATTATCATGGTGATTTAAATGGGAGAAATAATTAGATTTCATGAAAAATATAATTTGAAGAAAATATTTTTTGATTCAATATTAAAATTAAACCCAGTATATTTAGCAAAGAATAACCCTGTTATGTTTGTAGTTATTTTGGGATTTATTGTTACTTTGTTTATGATTATTATACCAAATCAAATTCCGCCTAATCAAACAAACTTCTATATAGCAGTTTCCTTAACTTTGTTTTTTGCGGCATGGTTTTCAACTTTTTCAGAAGCATTTTCAGAATATGAAGCAAAGGCAAGAGTCGATTCATTAAAAGTTTTTGAAAAAGAAATTATTGCTCATAAACTAGTTAATGATCATTATGTTGATGTAAAATCTACTACTCTCAAGCCCGGAGAAAGGGTTTTGGTTAGAAGAGGAGAAGTAGTTCCTATGGATGGCTTTATTATTGAAGGATCTTCTTATTTGGATGAGTCAATGATAACAGGAGAGTCTGAGCCTGTCTTTAAGAACAAAGGAGATCATGTTATAGGAGGTACTAAGGTTATTGAAGGGGAATTAAAAATAGAAATAACAGCTGAAAGAGGAAGAAGTTTTGTTGATAAAATGATTGCATTAGTTTCTCAGGCTAAAAGACCTAAATCTCAAAGCGAGATTTCTTTAAATATTTTATTATCAGGCTTATCATTGATATTTATAGTTGTTACAGCAACTCTATACTATATTTTAAAATCTTTAGGATATACATATGTTAATATAGCTCTAATTATTGCATTATTGGTAGCATTAATGCCAACAACTATTGGGGGATTATTACCAGCGATTGGTATTGCAGGAATATCGAGATTAACTAGGGATAATATTATAGCAAAATCTGGAAAGGCTATTGAAGCAGCTAGTGATGCGGATGTTATCCTTTTAGATAAAACTGGTACTATAACGGAAGGAAATAGGGCAGCCACAGAATTTATACCTCTAGATAATTTTGATATTAATTGTGTTGCTATTGCATCTTATTTGGCTTCATTTAATGATAATACTAGAGAAGGTAAATCCATAATTGATTTAATAGAAAGCATGAAAATAAAAATACCCGGTGAAATAATAGATATAGCTATGATGTCTAAACCCATAGAATTTAATATAAATACAAGATATTCTGGCATAGAAATATCTAACCCTGCTAAATTATTAGAATATATAAAAAAAGGTAAAACATGTCTTAAATTCATTGAAATAATAGAAAAATATGGAAATAAAAATGAAGAAATAAAAATATTGAAGGGTGCAGTAGATTCCTTAATTAACAATGTTACTAATATAAAAAAGGAAGATATAAATAAAATAGTTAAAGAAGTCGGGGAAAAAGGAGAAACACCATTGTTACTAGTTATTAACGAAAATGCTATAGGAATAATTGTTTTAAAGGATAAATTAAAGCCTGGAATAAAAAATGTTATATCAGATTTAAAAATAATGGGGATAACACCAGTAATGGTTACTGGTGATAATCCATTAACAGCAAAGGTAATCGCTAGCGAAGCCGGAATAAATAGTGTTATATCTCAGGCAAAGCCAGTAGATAAGTTAAATAAGGTTCAAGAGGAGCAGAGTAAAGGGCATGTTGTTATAGCAATGGGAGATGGAACAAATGATGCTCCTGCTTTAGCTAAAGCAGATGTAGGAGTTGCTATGAATTCAGGAACAAGAGCAGCTAAAGAAGCTGCTAACATGATAGATTTGGACTCAAATCCTTCAAGAGTTGTAAAAATAATAGAACTCAGTAAGCAATTATTAGTAACCAGAGGTGCTATAACAACTTTCAGTATAGCCAATGATATTTCAAAATATTTTACTATTTTGCCTATGATATTAATACTGGGGGACCCGAAAATTGCATATTTAAATATTTTACATCTAACAACACCAGAAACAGCAATATTAGCAACTATGATATTTAATGCTATAATAATTCCAGCTTTAATTCCATTAGCTTTAAGAGGCGTTAAATATAAACCTGAGGCACCTAGGAAGACATTTATAAGGAACTTCTTAATCTATGGTATTGGGGGAGCTTTACTGCCATTTGTTGCAATAAAATTAATCGATATTATGTTAGCTATTTTAATGGGTGTTAAGTAATGAACATTAAACAATATATATTGATTCCATTAGCGATATTTATCTTTTCATTATTGATACTAGGATTAGTATATCCTTTGGTACTTAATGGGATTGGTTTGATTGTTAAGAATAATACCGAAGGAAGTCTAATAATTGTTAATGGAACCATAATTGGATCTTATTTAATTGCAGGAAAAATTAATAATAGTGCATTCTTTTGGCCAAATTATAACAATTCTTTTATATCAGGATATGATCCATATATAACTGTTAATCAAGCATTAAGTCAGGTAGATAGGATAAGTAATTCGACAGGAATTTCAAAACAATTTTTGATAAATATAATATATGAAAATTCTAAAGAAATTGAGCAGCAAAATTTATATATATTTAGCCCGGGTGAAAAAGTTGTTAATATAATGAAGTTAAATGAAATATTGATTAAAACATATCCTAATATATATGATAAATATTTAAAAATAAATTCATGAAAAACTGTTATCTTTGAAACTAATAACTTACAAAAATATCATTATATAATAATTTAAAGACTTAAATTTCTATATAAACAGTAAAATGAAAATAGCAATAAATACTTAAAATCTTTTTCAATACTGGTTAGCTAGGTGATAAAAATCGGTATATTAGATATAATATTTATAGTATTTTTACTAATATCGGGAGCAATCTTATTTAGATCTCTTTTAAAATCCTGATCATTTTAAGAATTTTATATTAACTTTTTAATTTATAGTTGAATAGATAGTGGTTCGAAAACGTTCGAAAATATATAAGGTCTATTATTAAGAATTCTTTTATAAAATATCTAGCACTATTTTAATGAATTTAAGGAATATAATATTATTAATTCATTATAATTATTTGCTTTTGATTAAATAAACTGAAATTACTTAAAAATTCTTCAAAAGACACATAATTTTTATTTAAGTTTATTTTTAATATTACGTTTTGTATAATTTTGCCGAAAATTTTTATGCTTTAATATTATTTAGTATTTTTTCCAATTTTTCTCTAATAAATTGTTCAACATTATCTTTAATATTTTCTAAATGATTTGCCATATCTATACTTTTTTCATAAACTAGAAGAGAAATTATTTCATCATATGATAATCCTCTAGATTGCAAATAAAATAAGACATCATCGCTTACTCTATATTGCGAAGATCTGTGCGTTGCAGAAATTACATCACCAGTTTCTATTTTCATCATAGGCATCGTGTATGCTTTTGCTGAATCTCCCAAAATCAAGGCCTCAACTATAAAATTAGACCTACTTTTCCTGGCATCATATGTTATTAAAGCAGTTCCTCTAACAGACGATAAAGAGGAATCAAATGCAAAACCCAAACCTGAGACATCACTATCAGAACTTTTACCGACCTGTATTGTATCTATTATATTATCAACTCTAGAATTTTTATATGAAAAAGATAACGACTTATGTTTCAATGTGGAATTCTCAAATAGTACTATTTTTTCTTCTATTCTATTCATTAACGTTGGTGTCGAAAATGTAAGAGAATTCATAGTTGATGAATCGTATAAACCCTTTCTTATTAGATATGCTGTTGGATACATAATATTTGGATTTAACAACAACGCGATATTTGATTTTGATTTTTTATATGCATTTATTTCAACTGCAGTTGAACCTGGAGAATCTCTTTGGTCGTATAGAATTAGAGAGACATTAGCTCCTTCCTTTATATTTATTATTAGATGTTGTGAAACCCAGCTTTCGCTTTTACTATTGCAAAATGCTATCTTATATGTACCTGAATCTAATGTAATTTCATTGATTTCTTTTAAATAATAAAAATGATAACCTGATAGTTTGCTTTCTTCGGGTATCAATAGTTTCGTTTCATATGTTTTATTAGTATTTCCGCATTTACCTGCAATAAAATCAAATTTCCCTTCTGGAATTTTAAATGATACTTCTCCTTGATTTTTTAATATCTTCTCAAATTCACTCCAATCTGTATAATATTTTGTTGTTGGTGAATCCCCTATATCTTGCCATTTAATTTTGTTTAATTTATTAATATCTATTGCTATTGAACTCAATATAATCACCCTACACTTCCGAGTTCGCTGAATTCCATTCCTATAACTCTAGTTAAGATGCTCACAGTTTCTAATGGTAAGCTCTTTAATACATCTCTTATAAATCCATTTACTATTAAAGCCTTTGCCTCGCCTTCTCTAATACCTCTGCTTGCCATATAGAATAATTGATCTTCTCCTAATCTACCAACTGTAGCCTCATGCGAAACAATAGCAGTTGGCTCATCAACTTCATTTCTTGGTAATGTATATGCAGAACTCTTTTCATCAAGTATTAAGCTATCACATTGTACATGAGCAAAGCTTTTCTCTGCTCCTTTTAATACCTTAACTAAACCTCTATATGCAGCAATTCCTCCATTAGCGCTTATACTCTTTGATATTATTATGCTCTTCGTATCCGGGGCTGCATGTATAGCCTTAGAGCCCACGTCTTTTATATATGGACCATTTGAAATACCTATAGATATGTTTCTTGTGGAAGCACCTCTGCCTCTTAATATAGTGCTTGGATAAGTGTATGTCATCTTACTTCCTATGCTTCCCTCTACCCATTCTACATGGGCATTTTCCATTGCTACTGCTCTTTTATTGTTGAAGTTAATTATACTTCTGCTCCAGTTTTGCAAGGTCGAAAAATATACTTGAGAATTTCTACCTGCATAAATTTCTACCATACCATCATGGAAGCTGAAATTTTTTAATACAGGTGCAGCACAACCTTCTATGAAGTGTATATAACTTGTTCCAATAGAGCTATTATCATCAGCTACTAATAATGTATGTTCGAACTGGCCTTCCATTTCGCCTCCTATTATGAAAAATGCCTCAACGGGGTTCACTAGTTTTGTGTTTTTAGGAACATAAACAAATGCCCCTCCACTCCATAGGGCATAATGAAGTGCAGCAAATTTATGATCTGCCATCGGGAATTGTTTTCCAAAATATTCCTTTACTAAATCAGGATATTTTTGCACAGCTTCATCCATAGGCATAAATATAACTTTTTTCTGTTTAAGCTCTTCTTTTAGCCTGCTTATAATGTTTTCACTATCAAATACTGCTGTTAATCCTGATAATACTTTAGCTTCCGTTTCAGGAAGTCCAATTCTAGAATACATATCTCTCATCCAATCTGGTAATTGATCCCAATTTTCTGCAGCCTCTACTTTTGGCTTAACGTATTGAGAAAATTCCTCTAAATCTATGCTCTCTACTCCTTGTATCCAATTTGGCATTGGTAATTTTTCAAACAATTCCAAAGCTTTTAATCTTAAATTGAGCATCCATTGAGGTTCTTTCTTTGATTTGGAAATCTCCTCTATTATATCTCTTGTTATTTTTCCTTTTATTTCAATATCTTTTGGATAGGGAACTGATTTACCTAATATATCTTCAATTCCTCTATTTTCTACTATTTCTTTCAGTTCCTTATCTTTAGCTAATTCTATTGGTGAACCCATTTATTGCACCCCTTCATAATCTTTATACCCATATTCTTCGATCTTTTTGATCAATTCTTCTCCACCTTCGTCAACTATCCTACCTTTTGAAACAACAATTACTTTATCTGGAGAAACGAACTTAGTTATTTCTGCATGATGAGTAATTATTAAAATTCCTTTTCCTGAGTTCCTTAGGCTATCTATTAGCTCACCTATAACTCTTATTCCATCAACATCTAAACCACTATCAGGCTCATCTAAAATTATATATTTTGGATCCATAACTAGCATTTGTAACATTTCTGATCTCTTTTTTTCTCCACCACTAAACCCAACATTAACTTCCCTTTCTAGAATCGATGGTTGTAGTCCAAGCTCTTTTGCTTTATTTCTGGCCCATACTATAAGTTTTGGATCAATAGAGGAAATATCGAAATCAGACTTGTTTCTCTTAATAGATATTGCATTAATAAGCATAGATAACATTAAACCTGGTACTTCTACAGGATTTTGAAATGCAAGACCGAGACCCATTAAAGCCCTTTGGTATGTTGGAAGATCTGTTATATCGTTGTTATCTAATATTATTTTCCCCTTATTTATTTGATACCTTGGATGCCCTAACAATGAAAATGCTAATGTTGTCTTACCACTGCCATTAGGTCCCATTAATATTAAAGCTTCACCTTTTTCTACCTTTAAGTTCATATTATTCAATATTTGTTTTTCACCTACGGAAACAGTTAAATCAATTGTTTCTAAAGCCATTGTATTTACCCACCTACTTTAACGGGTGTTAAAGTTAATAAATTAAAATATAGAGCTTTACTTGAGAATTTATATTATGAGAATATTACTGTTTATTATTAATAATGTTTAAAACAAAATCTTTTATTTCTTCGCTACATTTTAATGCTCTATAAGAATCGTCATAGTTTGCATAATCTAAAACTTCTGCTCCTGGAATTTCATCAGAGCAATATGTATCACAATAAGTTACCTCTAAATTTTTTAATGAATCTAAATAATCAATACAATATCTAATGTTTGACAAGTCTATAATTTTATTTATTTGCTTATAAATTTCTCTTAAATTATCCCCATTTATTTCTATTTTTAAATAATTAGCTAATATTTCCATTGAATATATAGCAGAAAGTCGTGATTCATAACATGAAATTCCATAATCGCCTCTATTTTTATGATAGCTCGCAGATTTTATAAGCCTTATTATTTCATTTGCTTTCTCCATTCTTTTTCACTTTTAATATAGGTATTCCAGGTTTAACCAATATATTTAGGTCTGTTATTTTATTTATAATTTCTTGATCTAAACCTAATGATTTAGCTATATCCTCTAATTTTTCTCCTTTTTTAATTCTTTCATATAATTTTTTAGCATTATCGTATCCAATTAATGGAGAAAACACTGTTATCAATGAGGTGCTGCTTAAAGCGAGTTGTTTCATTCTTTCTTCCAATGGTCTAATACTTTGTAATACAACGTTGCTTAATTTTGTTAGGGATTCTTGTAATAATAATGACTGCAAAGATATATTATACATCAATGAAGGGTTACCCATATTTAATTCAAATTCTCCAAGTAATGAAATATATGAATTTGCATTGTCTAATCCAATTATCTCACTAGATGCTTGCATAATTGCTTCAACGGTTACAGGATTTATTTTACCTGGCATTATACTACTTCCAGCTAAGCTAATATCCATATCTATTTCACCTATTGCTGTATTTGGACCTGAAAACATTAATCTTAAATCATTTCCGATTTTCCATAAATCAATAGCAATTTTTCTATAGACTGAACTTAATAGTAATAAATCGCTTAGTAATTTCATAGTTCTCATTAAAGAATCTGAAGATTTTACATCTATTTTCAAAAATTCTCTTAGATTTTTTAAAGCAAGATCCTTAAATTTTTCATGACTATTAATTCCTGTTCCTACCGCAGTTCCACCTAATGGTATATATAAAATATGATCCATTGCATATTTTAAATCATTATAATCATTGTAAAATTCATCATAGTAAGCATATAGCTCTTGGCCCAAAGTAACAGGTAATGCATCTCTTAAATGAGTTCGACCCGGTTTTATTAAATTTTTATACTTTTCTGATAAGTCTTTTAGTCTTTCAATTAAATTGTTTAAAGCTGGCAAAACCTTTTCGTTAGATTCTATATATGAAGCAATTCTTATTGCAGAGGGTATAACATCATTACTACTCTGCGACATATTTACATGATCATTAGGATGAACGCTTTTGTTTAAAATTTCTGATGCATGTCTAGCAATTATATCATTTATATTCATATTAATTCCTGTTCCTGAACCCGTTTGAAACACATCGACTTTAACTTCATCATAAAACTTGCCCTCTGAAATCATTAAAGAAACCTTAACTATAGCATCTGCAACATCTTTATCTAAAAGGTTTAATTCTTTGTTTGCTAATGCCGCAGAAGCTTTTATAAGAGAAATTGACTTAATTAAGCTAAAAGGTATCTTTAATCCTGTTTTTAAATAATATTTTTCAGCTTCTTCCTCGTAAGACATAAAAATCACCATATAAAAATTAAAAAAGGAAGTTAAAATTTATCTGTATAAAATATCAAACATTATGATTTAATACTAATTAATGTTTATAATTTTAGGAACAAAATATATATTATGTATATATGGCGCTTAAAGATAAAGGTGATCTTAATGGGCAATGGCGTAAAGATAGTTTTGACTGCAGAAGGCGCAACTGCGAGCGAAACCCTAGGATCTACTGTTGCAGGATTTATAAGCGCATTGCCAGATAATTATATTTTACCATTTATTTCTAGATTTTATTTTAAAGTCGATAGCAAAAATGGCGTAGCGAAAAAAGCGCCATATGGCTTGTCTAAAGTTGAAGCAGCTTTATTGCAATCAGGAATACCTAGAGAAGACATAGTTATAGCAAGTCCTTATGAATTAGATAAATTTATTGGAGATAATACTAAACTTCTAGGAATATATGTTATGGATCCTTTAGGTTTAAGTTTTGGAAGTGGAATAACTTATTGGATTTTAAAGCTTGCCAATTTACCTTATAAGGGAATGCCTTATATAGCAAGATCATTCTTAAATATTCTAATAAATAAAAGCTTGTTAAAACATAGAAATCATATAAAAATATTAGTTGGTGGGCCTGCAACATGGCAATTAACTGATACAGGTTTTAATAAAAGATTAGGAATAGATGTAGTATATGAGGGTGAATTTGAATCAATAGGCCCAAGCGTAGTAAAAAATATATTAAATGGGATTAATGTTCCAAGTATAGTTTATGGAGGAGCGGCGCCATTAGAAAAGATACCTACAATAGTAACCCCTTCGAATGGAGGTCTTGTTGAAGTAACTAGAGGTTGCGGTAGGGGATGTACGTTCTGTACTCCAACACTTAGTGGAATGATAAAGTCTCTTCCTTTTGAAGGGCATATTGAGAGAGAAATAAGGGTAAACATAGAAAAAGGGGGAGCAAAGGATATAACGCTACATAGTGAAGAATTCTTCAGATATGGTGCAAAGGATATACATCCGAATCCTGACAAGGTGATAGATCTTGTAAAAAAAGCATATAAACTAATAAAATCTTATGGGGATGATTATACATTATCTACAGATTTTACTACGGCAGCAGTTGCTGTAGAAGCTCCGAAATTAATACAAGAAGTTGCAGATTATATGAATGAAGGAGGAAGGTGGACTTTTATAGAGATGGGTATAGAATCAGGATCTCCGAGAATTTTAAAGAAATTAATGCCAGGTAAAATGTTACCTTATAAACCAGAAGAATATCAAGATATTGTAGAGCAAGGAATTGGAATTCTAAATGATAATCGTTGGGTTGTAGTAGGCACAATGATCTTGAATTTACCAGGAGAAAATGACTATGATATCATAAAGGACCTGGAATTGTTAGATAGATTAAAGAATTTAAGAGTGATAACATTTCCTTTACCATTTATACCTATGGGAGCGTTAAGGCATAGAGACTTTACTATATTAGACAAAATATTAGAAGACCCATTAAGAGGTGAATTTATTAGAAAGGCCCTAATAAAGGCCTTATCAGAGTCTAAAAGAAGCTTAACTTTGGCAGTGGATAAAATGTATAACCCTATAATAAAGACTGTAATATTAAACATAGGCAATTACATAATGGATTTCGTAATAAATAGATATAAGTTAGCTGAAAAGCCTATTAGCAATAAGTTAATTGAAATGAAAAAGAGTGAGATGGAAAGTTTAGCTCAAATATCTTAGTTTACAATTATATTAATAAAAATTCATAGCATAAAACTATATAAAATTATTAATTTTTTAAATTTATGTTGAGTGTAATTGTATAATAGCTAAATCTTCTATGGCTTCAATTATTTCAAGTGCATGATATATAGTCTCATTAGAATAAGTTACAACACCGTGATTATCCAATATAATTGCATTACACCCTTTTTTTGCTGAATTTGCGACAGCATCTGCTAATTCTTGAGTTCCTGGTTTAATTAAAGGTACTTCATCTAAGCAATTAATTTTTAATGAGGTTTCTGTTAAATAATTTAAGTCAAGTTTTTTATGCAATCTATTTAATGCAAGCAAATAAGGAGGATGAGCATGAACTACAGCAATCGCATCTTTTACTTCCTTATAAATTGATAAATGCATTCTCCATTCACTACTGGGAAAACCTACGATAGCATTTCCGTTTAAATCAATCACAGATATATCATTGTTGGTAATTTTATGTCTTGGTACTCCAGTTGGACTAATATAAATAATATTTTTTGCTCTATCAATAATGCTTGCATTACCCCCTTTTATTTGAACAAGGCCTCTATTATACATTAACTTCATTACATCGCTTAATTGAGATAAATAAAATTCATTTAATTCCATTTTTACCCCTTTAAGTTATTAAAAATAAGCTATTAAAAATATTTTTGGATTGTATTTAGTTTTTAATTAATTTTATTAAAGATAAAAATGTAAAATAATCTTATATGCTTAGATAATTTAATGAAAAAAATTATCCGCCTGGAGTACCGTGATACATTGCATCATTCCATATTTGATCCCATATATCTTCTTCAGTTAACGTTATATTCTTTATTAATATATTATAGAGATCTGATAGCATGGCATGATGTAGCTTTTCATCTCTTAGTAACATTTCTATCAAAAACTTTAAAGGTTTATCATTTTGTATAGCTTTATTATTTAATAAATTATTTAATTCATCTATTGATTCTTTCTCATTTTGTATATGTCTCTTCATATCTTCTAGTACCATCTCAGATTCTTTTTCAGTTATTAGTTGAGGGTTTTCTATAATTAATGCCATTGTTTCATATATTTTTGAGTGTTTTATTGAATCTTGAGAAACGGCTTCCATTATTAATTTTACAATTGGATTTAATGAATTATTACTTGTTTTTCTTACATCATCAGAATATTGAACCTCTCTGTTAGCTTCACTCTTAAAATAAGACACTAAATTTCTTCTATCTTCAAATTTATATGATGACATATTCTATCACAATATTTATTAATAATCACTGTAGTTTATAAAGATATTATTTACGTTTATAAAGAATGTACTAATAATCAATAGGATCTTCTTAAACATTTTTCTCTTTTTTACCTAGAATTTCCTTCCATATTTGATCCCATATATCTTCTTCAGCCAATGATTTATTGCTTATCAATAAGTCGTAGATAGTCAAAAGCATAGTATGATGAATTAATTCATCATTAAATAGAAGTTCTAACAAAAGTTTTAATGGATTATTTCTTTTGATTTTCTCATCTTCTAATAGATTGTTAAGATTTTGAACTGCAACTCTTTCTACTTCAATATGATTTTTTATTTCATATAATGCCATTTCAGATTCTTTTTCAGTTATTAGTTGAGGGTTTTCTATAATTAATGCCATTGTTTCATATATTTTTGAGTGTTTTATTGAATCTTGAGAAATAATTTCCAACACTATTTTCACAAGAGGATTTATTGCCTTATCAATAGTTTTTCTAGCATGCTCAGAATATTGAAACTCTTCGTTAGATTCTTGTTTTAAATATGAGACAAGTTGTTGATCATTTTCAAAATTATATGATGTCATAAGTATCCCTATTTTAAATACTAAGTTAAGAGTTTAAAAATATAATAAATAACAAATTATAATATTATGTTCTTAAAACCATAATCTTTATTTTAATCAGTTATTATAATTAAATATGTGAGAAAAATTGAGAGTTAAAGCTAGAGCAACAAGACTTGAAAATGAACTAGCTAATTTCTTATGGGAAAACGGATTCGCTGTTGTTAGAGGGCCTTCAAGTGGTGCAGGAGTTTCTAAGAGATATCAACCTGATCTAGTTGCAATAAAACAAGGTAAAATTTTGGTTATTGAAGTTAAAAGTAAAAGTAAAAAGGGACCTTTATACATAGATTCATCTCAGATATTAAATTTGTTCGAATTCGCTAAAAGAGCGAATGGCATTCCAATTATAGCATTTAAATTATCAAGAAAGGAGTGGAGATTTCACCTTTTAGATAAATTAGAAAGTACAGGAGTAAGCTTTAAATTAGAAAATCCTTCAGAAGGCCTAAAGTACAGAGATTTAGAGGAACTAATTGATAAAAAGCATAGAGAAATATTAGAATTTATAAAAAACACATAACAAAATTTTAAAATAAAGTTTATATCTAAACAATAAAGAATTTTAGAATTTAATTAATGTTTATTCATAACATTTTATTTTAAAACCTTTTGTATTTATTAATGCATATATAAAAGTGGGTCGATATTATGGCTAGTAAGATAGAATGTGATGTAGAAGAAACTCCTTTAGGGAAATTCTTGACCCCTCCCCAACAGGGATATTATATAAGGGTTCCAAAAGGTCTTGTCGATGTAATTACTGATACTACTAATATAAGTGGAGTAGATCCTAAAGGTACTAGTACAATATATAGAGGATATACAATTGATGATATAGGTGAGCATGCAGACTTTTATGAAGCAGCTCATTTAATTCTTTATGGTCACTTACCAAATGAAAGTGAATATAAGGAAATAAAGAATAAGATAGATACATACAGAGGCCAAATACCAGAAAAAATATTTGATGCATTAAAATACGTTCCTGCAACCCATCCAATGTATTATGCTCAAGTAGCAGTTAGCTTAATGGGTCAATATTATGCACCAGAATGGAGATTTGATAGAGATGAATTATATGATCATGCATTAAGGTTAATAGCTGCAATGCCAGTATTCTTTGCAGCAGGATGGCATTTATCGAGAGATGGCAATTTATATAGGCCAGATCCAAGCTTACCCCATGGTAAAGATGCATTAAGAATGATAATAGGAAGAATGCCTACTGATCTTGAGGCAAGGGCATTTGAAAGCACATTAGTTTTATATATGGATCATGGATTTAATGCAAGTACATTTACTGTAAGAGTAGTTGCAAGTACATTAACAGATATTTATAGTGCAATCGCAGCTGGAATTGGCGCATTAAAAGGACCATTGCATGGAGGAGCAAATGAGCAAGCAATGGCAATGTTCTTAGATGCGCAGGCAAAAGCTAAGGCTAAAGGAGTTCCGTTAGATCAATATATAGAAGAATACATAAAAGAAAAACTTGCAAAGAAAGAATTGATTATGGGATTTGGCCATAGAGTGTATAAAGTTCATGATCCAAGAACAGATGTTGCAGCTAAATTTGTTAAACAATTAAAAGATGGTGAAATGTGGTTAAATGTGTTGAAGAAATCTGAAGAAGTAATGAAGAAAGAAAAGAATTTGCCAGCAAATATTGATTTATACACGGGAGTTTTATACTATCAATTAGGAATTCCTATTCCAATGTATACACCAATATTTGCTATGGGAAGAATCGTTGGATGGTCATCTCATTACATAGAACAAGTAGGAGAAGGAGATACAAAGAAGAACAAGATAATGAGACCAACAGAAGACTACAAGGGACCTGTTGGATTAAAATATGTTCCTATGTCACAAAGAAAGTAATTATTTTTTTATTTAATTTTTTATTTTTTAGGATCTTTCCATAGCATTTATGCTAACAAACATTCCTATAATAAATAGAGCTACCGATATTACTAATAGTATAATCCAGCTTAATATATAATTGGAAACCGGCGTTCCTATTAAATTATGCCTTACTATATCAGCTGCATATGTTATTGGATTAAATTTAGCTATTTCTTGTAACCAACTTGGCATTTGCTTTAGTGGGAATAATGCACTAGAGGCAAACATTAAAGGTAAGTTAATTAAATTAACTATGGCAAACATTATTTCTACATTATCTACATTAAAGGCAATCGCTGCAAAAATACTTACAAACCCTATTGCAACAAGAATTATTGCAATTCCAGCTAATATAATATTTAATGCACTTATTCCAGGTTTAAACTTAAAGCCTAAACCATATGCAATTAATATTAAAACTGTTTCATAAAATAATATTCTAACTAATGTTCCGAATACTTTTGATAAGAATATTCCTGATCTAGGCGTTGGCGTCATTAATAATCTATTTAAATAACCAAGTCTCTTTTCAAATACTAAATTTGTCCCTCCAAAAACGCTTTGGAAGAAACCAAAAACAACTAGCATGCCGCTAGCTAAATATGTGAAATAATTTGTCGTCCCAAACAAGTTTAATAGTTGCTGATCTACATACTGGGAAAGCAATGAAGAATATTGAGGAGGAAGGTTAGTTGGAGTAAACATAGAAGCAAAGTTTAAGCTTTTCCCAAATAAACCTAACCAAAATAGAGGAGTAATTAAAGATACTATAAAGGTTCCTCTTCTGCTTAACCATTTCTTCAATTCTCTAATAGTTAAAGTATAGACTTCCTGTATCATCTTCTTGCACCTCTTGTAATTCTCATATATTTAAATCTATCAAAACCACCTTCATCTTCTCTTAAACCCTTACCAGTTAATTCTAAAAAGACCTCTTCTAAATTAGGCTTAACAACCTTAAGCTCTATAACTTCATAATCTGATAAAATCTTTATTAATTGAGGTAAAAATTCGCTTGACGATTCAGTTTTAATTAATATTTGCCCATCTACCTTATTTGTAGAATTAGGTAAAATATCATTTATCTTTCTTATAATTTCATCCATATGATCTTGACCCTTTAGCGTTACATATATTCTATCTCCCTTTATTTTTGCTTTTAATTCATCTGGCGTTCCCATGGCTATGATTTTTCCATGATCTATTATTGCAACCCTATCAGATAACTCTTCTGCTTCTTCCATATAATGAGTTGTTAACAAAACAGTTGTGCCGTTTTTCTTTAAATCCCTAATTAATTCCCATATATGTCTTCTAGATTGCACATCCAAACCAACTGTAGGTTCATCAAGAAAAACAACTGCAGGATTGTGAACTATGCTCATTGCAACTTCTAATCTTCTTCTCATACCTCCGCTATATTCTCTAACTTTTTTAAACGCACTATCCCATAAGTCCATAAATTCTAAGGCCCATTTTGATCTGTCTTCAGCCTCTTTCCCCCTATAACCAAAAAGCTTTGCCATTATCAAAACATTTTCATAACCTGTTAATTCATCGTCTGCAGTTAAATCTTGAGGGGAAACACCTATTAATTTCCTTACTTGATATTTTTGTTTAACTATACTATGACCAAGAATAAATGCATCTCCTTCTGTTGGTTTTTTTACTGTTGATAACATGCCTATGGTTGTTGTTTTACCAGCTCCATTAGGCCCTAATAATGAGAATACCTCTCCCTTATTTATAGTAAAGTTGATATGATCTACAGCAACGAAGTCTCCATACTTCTTTGTTAGGTTCTTAACTTCTATCACTGTTTCCATAGTTTTCACCAATATCTAATGTGTATAAACTTAATATATAAGCTTTGATATATATATAAAAGGTATATATAAATAATTTATCATATAGCTAATTTTATTAGAAATACAATTATTATACGATGAAAAATGATTAAGAATAAAAAGCAAATTCATGTATCTATAGGGAACATAAACATAGACTTTACATCATTTATAGATGAGGAAATAAAAATAGATTCAAATATCAATGCAAAAGATGTATGGATAGGATTAGGAGGAGCAGCTACAAATTATGCGATAGCTGTTTCTCGGTTAAATCATATATCCAAATTAATTGCTAGAACTGGAGAAGAAATAATAAAGCTAGGGTTTCTTGATGAACTAAAGAAAGAAGGAGTTGATATATCACATATAAAAATAACTAAAGAAAAACCAGGGGTTGTTATGATAATAGTTAACAGAACGAATTCAACAAGGACAATGATTTCATCTAGAAATGCGAATAAAGGCCTAGATTTGAAGGATATCAAAATTTTTGGAGATCATGTACATTTTTCTAGTATTGATCCAAAATTATTAAAATATTGTAGGGATATTAGAGAAATTAACGAAAAGGATCTTACGATTAGCTATGATCCAGGAGGGGAGGCATGCTATAATAAAGATATTATAATAAAAAATTTAAAGTGCATTGATTGGCTATTAATAAATGATAAAGAATTTTCTTGCTTAAATTTAGAATATAAATTAAATGAAGTATTTAACGATGGATTAAAATTTATTGTTGTCAAGAAAGGTTCGATGGGAGCAGAATTAATAAAAAGAGATAAAAGAATTTTAGCAAAAATCAATATAGATATAAAGCAATTAGATCCAACAGGTGCAGGAGACGCATTTAATGCATCTTATAATACATTTTTCAAAGAAACAAATAACGAAGAATTGGCTTTAAAATATGCCATAGCAGCTGGATCCTCAAAAGTTGAAAAAATTGGAAGCAGTAATATGCCATATCTAGATGAAATAAATTCTAAAATAAGATTTGTCGAAACTTCTCATCATTAGTTATTTTGTCGGCAAGGCTTTCCGCTTCCTTTAGATGTTTTTGACCAATTCTTAAATGCCCTCCTATATCAACTAATACATTTTCTCCCGCAATCAAGCTCTCCAATGTGGCGTTTTCATTGTATATATTTTTGATGCAATCTAGATCACATTTGTAAAAGTTCATGGCTGGGGGTTTAGATGTATCATAAACAGCAATTTCTGCATTATTATTTTCCTTAATTATATTAGGAGAAAGGCCTGCAAGAGATCTTAATTTTTCACTTTTTTCATAAATATTTTCAATGTTTGATGTGTTATAACTGTTTTTACCTAATAGTATTAAATATTCATTATCATCATCATTTATTCCCTGTCCATCACATCCAAAACCTTTAACGTTAACTTCCCCGACTAAACTTGGAGGAACTGCTAAACTATCTATACATGCTGGTTTGGCTATGCCATAATAACCTCCAATTTTATCCTTAAGATCTAAAACATAAGATATATTTATTGACTCAACAAAAATTGTCGTAATAGCATGCATATTTAATTCATAAATAGCTGGTAAAGATAATGTAAAAAGTTCTTTTTGACTTAACATTTTATAGAATTCAATCCTTTTATTCATTTTTAACTTATAAAATCTCATTAAAAAGATTGCTATATCAGCGATTGCAGAAAGCGATGGAGCAATAATTCTTCCTTTTCCGCCCAATAATAAGGAAGGTTCATTAATCTCTTCAGGAATTGGTTGAACACCTATTTTTTTTATTTTACCATCTTTTATATAAACATATCCATCTCTAATTATTTCTTTACCTGTAAATATTGTTGATCCTGTAATTAGTATTGAGACCATTTTCTCACATTTTATTTTTGTTTAGCATAAAGTATTAAATATTATGATTATTTATTTCTATTAAAAAATAACGAGAATAATATAATTTATACTTCCTTTGCATATAAATTAAGTGTGTAAGGGGATTTAAGAATTGGAAGAAAATTCAGGTATTGAATCATCAGGCCTCTATTTGTTGGATATTGAAGCAATATTAGATGGCAGTGCAAAGAAAGCAATTGAAGAGGGAATGGTTCCTATAGGGAAAGTTGTTATATTAAAGGATTTAGTTGAATATTTTTATAATCAAGCTAAAAAAGGTATGAGTGTAGGATTTACTGGTCTTGATGAAATTAAGAAAATTGTTAACATAAAAAAAGGAGGAATTCACATAGATATAATAGATTCTGATAGGAAAGCTTTAAAGGAATTAAGCTATGAAGAAATTAAAAAAGAAATAAGAGATTATGCGTGGAAATCAAATGCTGTAATTATAACTAGCGATTTAATGATGCTAGAATCTTCTGAAGCATTAAATTTACCCGTTTTATATACTGGCTCAAGAAAATATGGTAAATTAAAAATAGAGGAATTCTTTGATGAAAAAACTATGAGTGTTCACTTAAAAGAAGGAGCATTACCTCTAGCAAAATTAGGAAAACCAGGAAATTGGATTTTTGTTAAGCTTTCAGATAAACAAATGGATAGGTCTCAAATTGAAGAAATGTCTAGAGAAATTATTGAAAGAGCATCAACTATGGAAGAAGGTTTTGTTGAAATCGATAGACCCGGATCTACAATTATACAGCTTAAAAATTATAGGATAATAATAACTAGACCTCCTCTAAGCGATGGATGGGAAATTACTGCAGTTAGACCAATAGCAAAGTTAAAATTAGAAGATTATAATTTACCGGATAAATTAATGAAAAGATTATTAGAAAGGGCAGAAGGCATATTAATAAGCGGTTCTCCTGGTGCCGGAAAAACAACATTTGCTCAAGCTTTAGCTGAATTTTATTCATCAAAGGGTAAAATTGTAAAAACAATCGAATCTCCAAGAGATATGAGGTTACCGCCAGATGTTACTCAATATTCAAAGACTTATGCTGATATGACAGAATTACATGATATCCTTCTTTTATCAAGGCCTGATTATACATTTTTTGATGAATTAAGAGATGATGATGATTTTAAGCTATATGTAGATTTAAGGCTTGCAGGAATAGGCATGGTGGGAGTTACTCATGCAACAACACCTATAGATGCTATACAAAGAATAGCAACAAGAGTTGAACTAGGTATGATACCCAGCATAATAGATACAGTTATATTTATAAACAATGGAAGCGTTGAAAAAGTTTATGATGTTGAGATAACAGTTAAATTACCAACAGGATTAAGGGAAGCTGAATTAGCAAGACCTGTAGTTGAAGTAAAGAATTTCATAACTGGAGAGCTCGAATATGAACTATATACGTTTGGAGAGCAAACCATGGTCATTCCAGTAAAGAAAAAAGGAAAAGAAGGAAAGAAATTGGGCAATGAGAATATTTCTGAAGATGTTGCATTATCTATAATTGAGAAAGTAAATAAAATAATTCCTGATGCAAAGGTTGAAATAGGTGATGGAAGTATCATAATAAGGATTCTAAGGCGTTCAAAGGTAACAGCTAGAAAAGTTAAGGCAATTAAAAAAATAGCAGATCAATATGGTTTGGATCTAAAGTTTATACCATTAGACTAGGAGGAAAAATAATTTAATGATAAATAACACAATATTATCATTTTTATATATTGGATTGATAATATTAATATCTAAAATTTTAGAAGAAAGTTTGAAAAGGTTTTATGTACCAGCTTTTGTAAGCATAATAGTTTCTGGTATAATACTTGGACCAGCGATTTTAAATTTCATAATACCTAATCAATCGATAAATTTCTTATCTCAATTAGGTATTACATTTATTTTGTTTTTAGCAGGAGCAGAAGAATTTACCTTAGATGAAAAACCAAATATAAGGATATTTGTATCATCTTTTATTCAAGTAATTATACCATTAATCTTTATTCTATTATTCTTTAAGATATTAAATATAAATGAGGCTTTAATCTTAACAGTTCCATTAGCTATGACCAGTACAGGTCCATTAGCTAGAGCTTTATCAGAAATTAATATGTCAAAAACAAAGGAAGGGAATACCTTATTTTATCAAGCTATAATAACTGAAATTATATTTATTGTATTGTTTATAGGTTTTAGCCAGAAAAATAGAATTTTGGAGGCATTCATAGGTACATCAGTTGTTATAATTGCAATATTCGCATTAGGGCAATTATATTCTAAAATTTTTGTGAAAATAATGCATTTGCTTAAAGCAAGAGAAATAGAAGTAGCGTTAATAATATCTATTATCTTGATAGTTGGCTATTTCTCTGATTATTATGGATTCAACGCTGCTATATCTGCTTTGTTTTTAGGATATCTTTTTAAGGATTACTTTAAAGATAGACCAGAAATAATTGAAAGAATAAGGGGGTTAACTTATGGCTTTTTTGAGCCAATATTTTTTGCAGATATAGGTTTAGAGGTTGTTAAAATAACTCCAAAAATTGTATTTATCTCTTTATCTTTAATTGCAATAATATTATCTACTAAGTTTTTCTCGGGTTATTTATCAGCAAATTTGATAAAATTAGATGATAAATGGCTAAACTCATGGGCTCAAACAGCTAAAGGAGGTGTAGATACTTCTCTTTTATTGGTCTCTTTATTAAGTGGTTTTATAAATAATCAGCAATATTCTTTTTCAGTTTTGGCAATAGCCGTTGTAGCAATAATTTCACCAATATTTTTAAGGAAATATAAGATTGTAGGAGAAGAAAAAATTAATATAAAATTATCAACGCCTTTATCTTCTCTTAAAAACGATAACTATGATATAATTTATTGCGATACTAGCTTATCAGACGTTGCAAAAATTTTTTCAAAAAAGGATATATCTGAAGTAATTGTAGTAAATCATGAGAAAATTCCTATAGGAATTTTTTCAGTTAAGAATCTAATATACATAGATTCGTATGATTATGAATCAACAATAGTTTGCGATACATATTTGAAACCTGTTGATGCATTACTTTATAGCAACACAATAGGCGATGCTTTGAGAAAGATAAGGGATAAAGATTTATCAGTTATAGCAGTAATAGATAATGAAGGAAAACTTTTATTTCCAGTATATAGGAAGGATTTAGTGAACTTACTCCGCCCTTAAGGACAGGACATCTCCACCTTATGATGAGGATTTCCTGCTTCTTAGAGAAACCTTATCCATCTTCACCCTCAGCGGAGATTTTATCGAATAAAACC
>DAXV01000058.1:8380-19103 GCA_002506595.1 Acidilobaceae archaeon UBA158 | reverse complement strand
AAAACTCCTTAATAAATAAAAATTTCGGTATTAGATAAATTATGGGGGTTATAATTGATAGATAAAAATATATTATCGAGATTTTCAAGGCAAATTTTAATGCAAGATATTGGATATGAAGGAATGGAAAAAATAAGGAAGTCTAAGATAGCTATTATAGGATGTGGGGCTTTAGGTTCTACGCAAGCTGAAATATTAGCTCGAGCCGGTGTTGGTAAGATAAAATTGATTGATAGGGACTATATTGATTTAAGCAATCTTCATAGAACACATATGGCAAAAGAAGAAGACGCCTTAAATTCATTACCAAAAGCTATAGTATGTGAAAAAGGAATTAAAGAAATAGATAATAGCATTGAAGTTGAAACTCTTATTGACGATTTTGATTCTACAAATGCTGAAAAATTTTTAGATAATGTTGATTTAATAATTGATGGTACAGATAATTTAGAAACAAGGTTTTTAATAAATGATATATCAGTAAAAAATAATATTCCTTGGATCTATGCCGGAGTAAACTCATGGTATGGAAATGTAATGTTTATTAAACCAAATGTAGGTCCTTGTTTAAGATGCTTAATACCAGAAAATAATAATGAAAATCAGAGCTGCGATATTATACCTTCTATTGGAACTATGACTTCTCTAGTTTCTTCTTTTTCATCTAATTTAGCTGTAAGATATTTAGCAGGAAATGAAGTTCCTTATGGAATTTTGTTTGTAATAGATGGTAAAGATTTCAGCATTGAAAGAATAAAAGTAGAAAGAAACGAAAAATGCCCTACATGTGGTCTTCATAATTACGAATTCTTAAATAAAAAAGAAAAGAGAGGTGTTGAAAGAATATGTGGATCACATGCGATAGAAATAAGGCCTGAAAAGTTCTTAAATATAGATTTTTATAAAAAAATAAAACAAATAAAAAATAAATTCGATGTATTAACAATAAATAGATATAGCATAAGATTACAAAGAAATGAAATGCAAATAGTTTTAATGAATAACGGATTAGCAATAATTGAAAACGAAGATGACTTAAATAAAGCTAAGGAGTTATATAATGAAATTATAAAATTATTAGCTTAACAAAAGAAAGACAAACTTTGCCACTTTTAGGGTCAGGAAAATTTTAAAGGTATGAATTCTCAAAGAATTAAATACTAAAATGTGAGAGGAAGTCCATAATGGGCATATAATTGTTTAAGTGTATCTACCACTAATGTAACTACATATTTCCAAGTCTCTATAAACCAAGAGTGAGGTCTCTTGGTAGGGGTAATTGGGCTGAAGATCCAACGTCTGGTCTACTGCTTGATAAATGGAGCTGAGTTGTGCTTTACCGCCCACTAGCTATGAAATAATGAAAGTGAAGGCTGTAAACCACAAATCAATGAACAGTCCTAAGGGAACCCTCACCCTTTTAGGGAGAGGTCAGTCTTTATTTATCTCTTCTAATCTCTTATTTATTGTTTCCACGCCATATATATACCATAAAATTGATGCTAAACCTCCAATACCCCATAATATTATATTATAAATTAAATATTGGATTGAATTAAATGATGCTGCATAAAAAATAGATGCTGCATATAATAAATAGGGTAAAAACCTAGATATAGCGATACCGGTAGATCTAAAGCCCGTTGGAAATATAACAGGCTCTAATGAAACTCTAGCTGCCCATGCGAACTCTCCAAATAAACCATTTATAAATAGTAAAGATAAGAAAAGGTATAACATATTTTTTGCATAAAGGAGATCTATTAGTGCTAAGATCATTGTCAAAAATCCACCTAAATAGGAAAACAGCGCAAAGGTTTTTGTTCCTATTCTTTTAACAAAATATAATGAAACAAAGCCTCCAATGCTTTCACCTAAATTATAAATAACTAATAATATTGCAGTTAATTTAGGGAATAAATAAGGACCGATTGTTAAAGCTAGTAATGCATACGTCAACGCTGTTGCTATTACTAAAGATGTTAAGAAATATATCTTAAACCACATTTTTTCAACTTTAATCTTATTTAGTCTTTTTATTTCTTTTCTTTTCATCTCCCATCTTATTGATTCTGGTATCATTAATCTAAATATTAGCATTAGTATTATAGATACAATCAATGAAATTAAATAATAAAATCTTTCTTGAGTTATTGATAGCAATCCAAGCTTTAAAGTTAAAATGCCTCCTATTAAAACGCCAATATTTGCAATATTAGTCGTAAAAATTAATACAATTTCTCTTAACCTTATTGGCATCATTTCTGATAGATATGTTAAAAGAGTAGGCATTTCACCTCCAAGCCCTATTTGAGAGATTAAAAGGCCTAACATGAGTACTGTAAAGTTATTAGAAACCAATACTATTAACGAACCTATACCATATAGCAATAAAGTTAAAATAAACATGTTTTTTCTACCCTTTAAGTCAGCAAGCCTTCCTATAGCCATATTACCGATTAATGTTCCGAGTGGAATTGACAAGAAAATATAAACATAATAATTGTTAGGTACAAAACTCCATGTTGTAGAAATTGAAGGCAACGCCAATACAAGCCCATAAATAAACATGCTAAATGATGATGAAATTATAATTAACCATTGATATCTATTTAACGAACCATAATCTAAGTTATTGAGCTCTTTCATAGTCTCACAAATAAAAAATTAAAAAATAATAATATTTGCTCTGCTGAACGTTCAACAAATTATAAATAAACTTCTGTAATTGCATTTAAAACTTCGCTTGTTTTGTTTTTATAGCCTAGTTCATTTAATGCTTTTGATAAAGAAGAATAAGCAATTAATAAATTATGTAATGAAGCTTGATAGCCCATATGTCCAATTCTTGCAACCTTTCCTTCAAGCTTACCCCAGCTTCCAGCTATCATAACTCCATATTTTTTCCTTATCATTTCTCTTAATTTCTTATCTTCAATATTATTAGGCAAGAGAAAAGCTGTTACACTTGGAGATGAATATCTCTCTTCTTCAGGATATAATTCTAGGTTTAATTCTTTTAATGCATTTAAAGAAGCTTTTTTTGCTAACTCATGCCTTTTATATACATTATCTAAACCTTCCTCAAACAATTTGTTAATTGATGTATCTAAAGCATAAATTAAGGTATCATTCATGGTGTATGGGAATGTTTTTTTGTTATCAAACATTTCTTTCCAAAGACTTAAGTTCATATAATAACCTTGATAATTTACATTCCTTATCTTATCCCATATGTCTTCGCTTAAAGCCATAATTGTTAAACCCGCAGGTACATTTAATGCCTTTTGTGATCCACCTATAATTATATCAATGTTTTTAAATTCAATGTTTGTTGTTCCAATGCTTGATACAGCGTCAACGATTAAATATTTACCATGAGATTTAACTATTTTTGAGATTTCATTTAAATTATTTAGCATACCTGAAGGAGTATCACAATGAACTAATGTAACAGTTTCTACATCTTTATTCTTTTCCAACGCCCTATCAACTTCATTTGGATCAGCTTCTTTTCTCCAATCAAGGCCCATAGTTATTGGTATTCCATTATACATCTTAACTAAGTCCTTAAATCCATCGCCATAAACACCATTATCGATTATTAACACTTTTTCATTTTCCTTTATCGTATTAGCAATAGCAGTTTCAAGGCCTAGCATTGCTTCACCAAGCATTATATAAATGTCTCCTTTACTAAAATTCAATAATTTATAAAATTTTTTTCTTAAATTATTATAAAAATCTATGAATTCTTCATCTAAATCAGTATTTTTTGCTTTTGTTAATAAACTTTTATAAATGTCTAGCGGTACATGCGTAGGACCTGGGGTCATAATTAATTCATCAGTATAGTATTTAATCATTTTATCTCCCTGAAAATTGTGAAATTAAAGGCTTAAAATTTTTAAAAGGAAAAAATTTTAACTCAATGATATAAAATTAAAAATGTGTTTGAAATGTGGAGGTTATTTTGCAAGAATTGTGGATTTGAAGGAGAAGAAGACAAATATTATCCGTTTTGTCCTGTTTGTAAATCTCCTTTATATATAAAGGGTGAACCTCCTAAGTTTAAACCAATTTTAGGAGAAGGAAATACCCCCATTGTAAAAGAAAAAATAGATAATTATGAGGTTTACTTTAAACTAGAGTACCTTAATCCATCAGGAAGCTTTAAAGATAGAGGGGTTTCATATAGCTTACAACTTGCTTCCTCAATGAATTATAGATGTGCTGTAGAAGATTCTAGCGGTAATAGTGGAATCTCAACCGCAACATTTTCTTCTAGGCTTGGCCTAAAAAGTAAAATAGTAATTCCTAAAACAGCACCCTATGGCAAAAAGGCAATATTAAGGTCTTTAAATGCTGAAATAATAGAAGCTAATACAAGAGATGATGCATCAAAAATAGCTGAAGACTTATCTAAAGATTGCTTTTATGTTTCTCATTCAAAAAATCCATTTTTTATTGAGGGAATGAAAAGTATTGCAAATGAAATAAAAGGTTTAAAGCCAAGAGGAATAATTGTTCCATCAAGTAGCTTTTCTCTATTTTTAGGAGTATATTACGGCTTAAGAGAACAAAATATTAATACAAAAATGTTTGCAATACAAGCAAAAGAAACAGCTTCTCTTAAAGAATTTATTGATCCAATCTATGAATCTAAAGGAAATGAATCAAAGCTTGCAGATGGACTTGCTTTAAAGAAATCTCCTAGAGTTAAAGATGCATTAGAAGTTATAAAGGAAAGTAATGGAGGATTATTAATTTTTGATGATAATGAAATAAAAATAGGATTAAAGAAATTGTGGCAAATGGGTTATTTAGTGGAGCCTACATCAGCAGTTTCATATTTAGGTTTAATTAAATTAAAGGAATTAAATTATGATATAAGCGATTATATAATAATGCTAACAGGCAGTGGTTTAAAGTTTTATGATTTAATAGAAAAATTAATTTTATGAGTTTTTACAATATTAGATTAAAAATAAGACCATAAAGAAACAATTACACTACTCATGCTCATAGCTAATGCAGCAAATTGAGGAGGCAAATATAATAATGGATACAAAACTCCTGCAGAAATTGGAACTAAAACAGAGTTATATCCAAATGCCCATGCTAAATTTTGTTTTATTTTACTTTCTGCTTTATTTGAAATATAAAATAAATCCAAGATAGAATTTATGTCATTTATTATTACATCTCCTGAAACCTTTGCCAAATCGCTACCAGAGTTTAAAGCTATACCTATGTTTGCTTCAGATAAAGCCTGAGAATCATTAATTCCATCCCCAACAAAAGCTACATAATGCTTTTCATTTTTCAATTTCCTTATTAGCTCAACTTTATCTTCAGGCTTTAATCCCTTATATACTTCAAATCCATCAAAGCCTTCGACTTTGTCTTTACCTGTAGCAATGATTACTTTAATCCCCTTCTCTTTTAATTTATTTAATAACTCATAGACTCCATGTTTTAATTTATCTTCAATATTTATTATACCTGCTAATTCATTGTTTATGCAAATAAAAATATCACCATCTTCTTTCGTGTTAAATTCACAATTTTGTCTTATGAAATCTTTCTTGCCTATAATTATTATATCATCTCCAATTTTTCCATAAACTCCATCTCCTACAAATTCTTCAAATTCATCAACTTTCAATTTCTCATTACTCAAGCTTGATATTGCTTTTGCTATCGGATGATTACTAAGGCTTTCAATGCTTGCAGCATATTTTATCGCATTTACCTTAAATTCTTTATATGATTTTATCGATATTTTTCCTTCAGTTAGGGTACCAGTTAAATCAGAGACAATTGTATCAACATATTTTAAATTTGCCAATACTTCCCCATTTCTTATAATTATCCCCTTTTTCATGGCTTTATTAACCATTGCAACAATGGCCATAGGGGTTGCTAAACCTAAAGCACATGGACATGCAGATGCTAATACTGCAACTGAAAATAATAATGCAATGAATACACTTTTTCCTAATATAAAATGCCATGCCAAAAATGAAGCTAATGAAGCGATTAAAATTACTGGAACAAAAATTGATGAGACTTTATCAACTAAGTTTTGTATTGGAATTTTTATTGCCTGTGCTTGCATTACTGCTTTAGCAACTTGATTAATATAAGCATTTTCTCCTGACCTTGTTACATATAACTTTGCATACCCAGAAACAATCGTTGACCCAGAAAATAGTGCTTCTCCTTTTCCTTTTTTAACAGGTAAAGGTTCTCCAGTTATTATAGATTCGTTTACTTCTACGACACCTTCATCTATTATTCCATCAACTGGTATTTGATCTCCATTTTTCAATATTATTATATCGCCAACTTTTATCTCTGAAACATCAACTAGTTTTTCTTCGTTATTAATAAATTTCCTTACCTTATTATTTACATTACTTTTTATTGATAAAGTAAGTTTGTATTTAAAATATGCCTCTAAAGTTTTTCCAACTAAAACAAATGTAATTAGTAAAACAGTTACATCAACTATAGGGGATAAACCGGTTATTATTGCATAAATGCTATAGAAAAATGCTATCGATGATGATAATGAAACAAGTACATCCATATTTCCAGTTTTGTTTTTTATTGCTCTTATAGCTCCTTTGTGATAATTATAACCGGAATAGAAATAAACAGGTATTGATGATATTAGAGCATAAATGGATAAGCCAGTAAATTCTAAATATATTGCTAAAGCGGAAAAAATTATACCTATTATAAGCCTATTAAGCATTGAACGAAACTCCTTTTTTTCTAACTCTTCAACCTTTATTTCTTTTTCAATTAGCTTTAAATTATACCCCTTTTCTTTAATTTTCTCTATAATATCATTTGAATTTATTGTTAAAGGATTATATTCTATTTTAATTAAACCGTTTGGTGAAATACTGGCCTCAATAACTCCATCAAGATCTTCTAAATAGTTTTTAAAATTAGTTATTTCTTCAGGATTAATATTAATTTTACCCATTATTTTCTGTGTTGCTACATCATAACCAGAATTTCTGATGGATTTAACTATTTCTTTTAATTTTAATTTTGATGCAACTATCTTGGCATCTCCTGTTGCTAAATTAACCTTAGCATCTTCAACACCATCTATTTTTGTTATAGCTTTGGTAACAGTTGTTGCGCAAGTTGCACAATGCATTCCAATAACTTTGATTTGTTCTTCTTTTTTTATCCTCATATTATAATTATTTTTCTTATTCTCATTCATAATCTTCTCACTATTTATTGATTCATACCTTTAGGTCCTTCTCTCAAATACTTTTCTGGATCTTTTTTGAAAGAGTTTAAGCATGAATCACTGCAGAAATAATATATTTTTCCTTTATAAAGCGTTTTGTATTTCGATGTATTATCAACCTCCATACCACAAACAGGATCTATCATTACTATCACCTTTTTTATTATGAGAATTGTTATTTTTAAATATTTATATATGTCTTGTTATTTTAACAATCTTGTCTTATGTAAAATAGATATTTATTACAAAATTAATTTTAATTATATAGATATCTTATTATAAATTTAATTAAAATAATTACCTTTGATATTTGCCCATTAATAAAGCATATCCTATTACTTTCCCTTTTATAGCATTTAGTAATTTATCTGCATTAGGTTCTCCTTTAATATCAATTTTTTCAACGTTTAACGCATGTAAGGCAAAATAATATCTATGAAATCCATGACCTCTTGGCGGACAAGGTCCATCATAACCGATTTCTCCAAAATCATTTCTACCTTGTTTGCCCAACTCTGTATTGGGATTCTTAGGAATTGCTTCATATAATGAATTTATCGAAGAAGGTATATCATAGATTACCCAATGTATAAAAGTTTTTGCAGGAGCATCTGGATCATAAACTATTAATGCATAGCTTTTTGCTTCATCAAATTTCCAACTTAACTTAGGGCTTATATTATCTCCATCGCATGTATGCCTCTTAGGTATAACCTCTCCATTTTTGAAACTATCTGAAAAAAGAGAAAATTCCTTACCCTCTCTAAATAAATATTCCTTAGCCAATCTCTCACCGACTTATTTAGTATTTTTAAAAATTATAAATTTGGTCGGTTTTGGTATATTGTATGATAATGTAAAAAGGTAAGTTTAAATTCATGATGAGGATATTAACTCAAGGAAAAGAAACATTCTGGTAAGTTAAGCGGCATGTGTTTAAGATTTAAGGGAAACTACCAATAATCTTAAAGAATTCTTTTAACAATAATAAAGTTAAGATGGCAGTAAAAATTTATCAATATAATCCACATGAAGATTAAATTGTTATTTATACAATTTTTTAATAAAAAGGATAAAGATAATATATTAAGATGTTTATAAAATATTTGTCTTGGCTATTTCATGATTTTTCCAATTTATCAATGCTTTTTTAGTTCTTCATGCTTATCTGATTCTATTCTACCATTCTTGACTCTTTCAAAATCTTCAAGCAGTTCTACATCTTTATTACTATCTAAAATATGTAATGCCTAATGGAACAAAACGTTTTCTTCCTTTATAATATGATTTCTGAGAAGACTTAATGTAATCAAAAGCGTTTTACAATGAGTTGTATAGCATTATTATATCCTGAATGGTATTTTCAACTTCTATGCCCAAGTTTCTTAATAATGTTTTACCAATATTAAGCTCATAAAGCATGGCATTAATAAGGTATGTTTTTCCTTGGGATTCCTAATCTTTTCGGTTTCTGTTAAGAGAACCTCCACTTCTTTGATATGATGAGATTCATCTAAAAAGATTTTAAAGAAGGTTATTAGAATTGGAAAAGCGGTTTTATCAACATTTATTCCTCGATATAATCTATTAACGGATATCTCAAGTATTTGAATTGCTTTTCCTATAACCCTATGATCTTCAATAAGAGATTTTATAAATTTTATATCTAATTTATGTATTATATGCGAGAAACATAAATTCTTATATACCGTTAAATTTTCGAGTTGATGAACCAAAAAAGCAGCCTAATTACATTTGATTTTAATTAGATATGCTTTTTTATTAGCAATGGATTAGTATTAAGGGAAGTTAACATAAAAATGATTAAATTAGCTTATAGATATAAAGGAAATGTTGGAATGGTAGATCTGCAAATATCAGAAAAGTTTAAAAAAGTTGGAAATGCTAATCATGTATAGAAGAAATTTCATGACCACTCATAAGTAAACCTATAAAGCTATAGATAGTGAAGTTTCTAAACTGATCTTGAATGAAGTTATTGAAGAAAATGTATAGAGGCAAACGGTCGGTTGAGACAGGTTCTTTCACCAATCAATCCCGTGGCGTCTTCATCCCAATTTCTATTTATACATCTAAATTAAAATATTTTATTTAAAGTCTTGATTACATAATTAATCATAAATAAAATTAACATTCTGGAAAAACACTTATTGAAATATAACCATCTTTAACTCCATTTTCTTCTATTTTCAACTTAAATTTATTTTCCATTATTTTTAATATATATCTTAAACTTAAAAGCCAATCATAATCGTTAAATTCTAGTTCAACTTTTTCATCGCAACTTTTAATCATATTTAAACTTTCCCGTATCATGCTTAATGGGCTCTTATCCCCGCATGTATCAAACTTATCAATTCTTATTTTATTAATTGTCTTCATGGTTCAGATCCTTTCTTTATTGGTGCACCAACTATATTCCCCCATTCTGCCCATGATCCATCATAGACTCTTACTGATGGATAATTTAGCAAATATTTTAAGACAAACCAAGTATGAGATGCCCTTTCGCCAATTCTGCAATACGTTATTACTTCTTTATCTCTCTTTACTCCAGCGTTTTCAAATAATCTCTCTAATTCTTCCTTGCTTTTGAATTCCCCCGTTTCAGGATTAACAGCTTGAGACCACGGAAAGCTTATAGCTCCTGGTATATGACCTCCAACTTGTGTTTGCTCATCTGCATACTCTGGAGGAGCTCTAATTTCCCCAGTAAATTCCTTTGGCGATCTTACATCAATTAATATAGTTGTTTTTCCTATCTCATTCTTTGTTACTTTTTGTAATAACTCCCAAAAGAATACTCTATGGCTACCCCAATCTACTTTATTTACTTTATATTTTCCTTCTTTATATTTAGTTTCCTTATCGCCATATTCAACAATTAGATTTTCTTTTGCCCACTTAGTCCTTCCTCCATTTAATACTCTAACATCTTCATGCCCATATGCTTTGAACAGCCAAAATGCATATATTGCAAACCAATTATTATAATCTCCATATAAAACAATAGTTGTATCATTACTTATCCCCTTAGATTCCATAAGCCTTTCAAATTCATCTGGCTCCAAAAAGTCTCTCAAAACTTTATGTCTTAAATCTTCTCTCCATCTTATTAAAACTGAACCTGGTATATGCCAAATATTAAAAGCATTTTTGGGATCATAATCAACCTCTACAATTCTAACATTTTCATCTTTCATATGGTCTAGAACCCATTTATTATCTACTATTTCCCTCAATTCACCCACCTTTCTCACCAATTAAAATATAATTATATTATGGTATTATCTCTAATTACATATTCGTTTTTATTGTATATCTCTATGTATAGATTTCTTATAAAAAATATAGTTCTCTTAATAGAAAATTATAAAAGGAAATAATTATAGAATTTTTTGCTAATATAGATCTATTTAATGA
>DAXV01000058.1:5383-8356 GCA_002506595.1 Acidilobaceae archaeon UBA158 | reverse complement strand
ATTAGATAAATTATTTAAATCTTTAATAGTTTCTTCTATGCCAATTATCAACCTTTCTCTTCATTTTAAAATTTTAAATATAGAAATTATTTTTCTCTAAAATTTTATTTATTTAATATAAAACTTAAAATGCTTGCTAGATATAAATAATTGGAATTTTGAGGGAGAAATTTTGTGCGGTATAATAGGTATAACCAATAAGAAAGGTAACATTGTTGACAAACTTATTGTGGGCCTTCAAAGATTAGAATATAGAGGCTATGATAGTGTAGGAATAGCAGTTATAAACAACAATTCAATAAGCTATAAGAAAGGAGCAGGAGATCTACAAACTGTTATGAAAAGAGTTAATCTTTCAGATTTAACAGGATATACTGGTATAGCTCATACCAGATGGGCAACTCATGGAGGGGTTAATGATATAAATGCCCATCCACATCTAGATTGTACAGGTAATATTGCAGTCGTCCATAACGGTGTTATAAGAAATTTCGCTTCCCTAAAGATTGAACTGGAAAGCAAAGGACATAAAATAGTTAGTGAAACAGATACTGAATTGTTTGCTCATTTGCTAGAAGAGGAAGAAAAGAAAAGTAATAATTTTATTGAAGCTTTAGCAAGAGCTTTATCAAAAATTGACGGAACTTATTCATTTGGAATACTATATAAAAAAGAAAGTGAAAAAATATACTTTGCAAAAATGAGGTCCCCCTTAATTATTGGATTTAATGAAAACATAAAGGCAATAGCAAGCGATTTGCCTGCTTTGCTTGATATGACAAAGACCGTTATATTACTAGAAGATGGAGAATTTGGTTATATTAGTCCAACAGGTTTTGAAATTTATAAGTTATTACCTGGAGGAGGGTTTAGGAAATTAAGCCTTGAAGAAATAGCTTTAAAAATAAAAACTGTTGAATTAACACCAGAAGCAGCAAGCAAAGGCGGTTATCAGCATTTCATGATTAAAGAAATTTATGAACAGCCAAATGCAATAAGGGAAACATTTGAAGGAAATATTGAAGATCCTGCATTAATAAAGGTAGCAGAATTAATTTCATCATCTAATAGGGTTTTTTTAACTGCTGCCGGAACAAGTTATCATGCATCATTAGTTTTCTCTAAGATATTAGCAAAAAGGGCTAAACTATTTTCATATCCAATTATTTCATCTGAGATGAGTTATGTTTCCCCATCTTTTCAAAGTGATGATTTAGTTATCGCAGTTTCTCAAAGCGGTGAAACATATGATACATTACAAGCGATAAGGGAAGTTAAAAAAATGGGTGCAAAAGTTATTGCAGTAACAAATGTATTAGGAAGTGCAATCGTTAGGGAATCTGATTTCTCTTTATATACAAGAGCTGGTCCTGAAATTGGAGTTGCTGCAACAAAAACTTTTTTATCTCAAATAATGCTTTTAGAAATGCTTTCTTCTTTTGTTTCTTATGAAAGGAAAACTATTGATAAGGACGAGAAAAACAACATATTAAATTATTTAAAATATGCGCCTAATTTATTACAATCGTCATTAGAGGCAAGCGATACAATAATTCCTTTTTTAATTAACTTGCATAAGAAGAGTTCATCATATATTTTAGGTAGAGGATTGGGATCAGCTATAGCAATGGAAGGGGCATTAAAGATTAAAGAAATTACTTATTTACATGCAGAATCTTATCCTGCGGGAGAGAGCAAGCATGGACCAATAGCTTTAGTCGAGAAAGACTTCCCTGTTTACATAGTTTCAACAAGTGATGCTTATGAAATAGCTGGAAATGCTATAGAAATGGCGGCAAGAAATGCTAAGGTAGTTGTTGTAAAGCCTGCTGATTTAAGATTAGAGTTAAAGGAAGATAAGAAAAGTATTTACTTCGCAGAAATGCCTCCTTCAAATAATGTTTTGGAATTGGAGCCATTTGTTTTAACTCCCCTTTTCCAAATACTTGCATATAGACTTGCTGTTGAAAGAGGTTATAATCCAGATAAACCTAGGAATTTGGCAAAAACTGTAACTGTTGAATAGGTGATGGATATGATTGGAGCTGTTTTAGCAGGAGGATATGGAAAAAGGCTTTTGCCTTTAACTAGAGAAAAACCAAAGTCTTTTTTGGAAATTGGAGGTAGACAATTATTAGATTACAGCGTTGAAATTTTAAGAAATGCAGGTATAAGGAAAGTAGTTGTCATTGTACCTCCAGGCTATGAAAATATGGCAATCCCAAGGGATGAAGAAGTTTACATTGTTGAACAAAAAGGTGATGATATCAGAGGAGGAATTTATACAGCAGTTTTAGAAGCGAAAAAGAGAAACGAAGATCAAATTTTGTTAGCTTACTCAGGCTTTTTATCAAGTCCTAATATCGGTAAAGCTGTTTTAGATTATTATGCATCATCAGGATATCCAATAGTTATAGGCATTTCTCCTGTTTCTACAGGTTTAGAAACTTATGGTTTTGTAACTATTGATTATAAAGGACAAATCACAAGCTATAATCAGGCCGATGAAAAAACGAGATCTTGGTTAAAAAATAGAGGATATGTATTTGCAGGCTTAATGGTTTCTGATGTTAATCAACTGGAAAGATTATCAAAAGATCAATTTGAAAACGCAATGGCAATGGTAGCAAAGGAAGGCATAGTTGGGGGTATAATATGGAATAATAAATGGATTGAAGTAGGATATCCATGGGATTTATTAGATGCATTAAAAATTATTTTAAATACGTCAGGAATTAAAATAAGCAATAATGCAAGTGTTAGCAGGTCAGCAATAATTTCTAATGGAGTTATAATAGATGATTATGCAACAATAGAAGAAGGAGCTATAATTATGGGGCCAGCATATATTGGGAGAAGGGCTCAAATATTAGCAGGAAGCATAATAAAGCCTTATACAAGTATTGAAGAAAATGTTATAATAGGAGAAAACACAATTGTTTCCAATTCGTTAATTATGAAAGACGCAAATAT
>DAXV01000058.1:2521-5339 GCA_002506595.1 Acidilobaceae archaeon UBA158 | reverse complement strand
GGTATGCCAGAAATGCTACCAGAAAGATTAAGAGGTATAACAGAATTCCTTGGCGAAGTGAAATTAGGAGCAATAGTTGCACCAAAAGAAAAAATTAATCCTTTTACTGTTATAGGTAGTGGAAAAATTATTGAATAATTTTTAATGTAAAATGAATTTATAACTTATATCTTTTGGCAAATTATATGCCTTACAATCGCCATTTTTACAAACTATTTTTGCCTCTATTCCATAATCATAATAGTCCATTTCAGCATCTTTTCCATATACATGGAATTCTAAATTTTTAAAGTATTTTTTATCCTCTATATAATTAATTTCTTCGCTTAGCATTGGAATAATTGAATTGTATTTAATAAATAGTGGGAACTTATCTAAATCATATGCTAAATCATACCATTTACTTCCTTCATAAATTCTTTCAGAAAAGAAGTCAACATATTTTCCGGAAGGTAAATAAACTTGTCTTTTGTTACCTTCTTGTGTAATAGGTGCAACAAGTAAATTATTTCCAAAATAATATTCATCATCTATATTATATGTATTTGGATCATTTTCTTCAAAGAATAATGGCCTTAATAGCGGTATTTCTTCTTTAACCGACCTTATTGATTCACTATAAATATAAGGTAACAATTTATATCTTAACTTTAAAATCTTTTTTGTAATCTCTTCATTATACTTCCATGGCTCTCTTTCGCTATTTCCATGAGCTCTAACGTGGCTTACCATAATTCCTGCCTGTAACCATCTTATGTATAGTTCCTGGCTAGGCTTGCCAATGAATCCTCCTATATCAAATGAGGCAAACATTGCTCCAGATGAATGAAAAGATAATAAACCTCTTATTGCTTGCCTTAACCCCTCCCAAGAAGATGGTGTATCGCCTCCCCATTGCAATGGATATTGCCAAACTCCCGTATATCCAGATCTCCCCCAAACTATTCCATATCCTTTTGCTTCCTTTGTTGCCTCATAAACTGCTTTCATGTAATAGATAGTAAACAAATTGTGAAGCCCTTCACCACTTAATTTACTTGATATGGCATCGTAAGGAACCCCTTCTCCGTAGTCTGCTTTAATTACATCAGCATACTTCAATACTCTTTCTTTTAAAATATTCTTAAACCTTTCAAATCCTTCATTATCAAGCAAATCAGGTATTCCTGCTCTTTCAACGGTTTGACAATCTGCCATGGGTACTGCTTTGCCACCATTTTCTGATTTCATTAACTTATCCTTCATTAAATTCCAAAGATTAGTATCAGGCTCAATATATGGGTTTATCCATAGAGATAATTTAAATCCCATATCATGTAGCTTTTTAATCATCTCCTCTGGATTTGGAAATGCTTTTTTATCCCATTCCAAATCTATAGTATCACATCCATATTTATCCCAATTACCTTCCCATGGAGGATCTATATGAATTACATCCCCTGGATAACCCCTTTTCCTTAATTCTTGAGCAATTGTTAATACTTCTTCTTGGCTTTTATAAGCGCATTTGCTTTGCCAATAACCGAAGCTCCATTTAGGTAATTCATTTTTTGGCTTCCCAGTTATCTTGTATAATTTTTTGAAGATCTCTTTTACATTACCTAAAAATAGATAAGCATCGAAATACTCTCTTGTTATTATTAATGCTCTATCATATGATGATTTGCCTAAATCAAAATAAACAGGTGATGATACATTTATTAAGATCCCCCATCCTTTAGGAGACCAAATAAATGGTATTGGTATATATGTTGCATAATTTGGTGTAGACGGTGCATCTGCTGCCCATGTTATGAAATCGTAACCCCTTTTATTTAAGTGCCCAAAGTGCTCTCCCAAACCATAAATTGGTTCTTCATGAGGTAAAGACAAAGCAAATGAATAACAAGTTTTGCCATCTTTGCAAGTTAATACTCCAGTTGTTATAGTTGCCTTATTTTCTCCTCTTAATTCTGGATCAAACAAAGGATCAAACCAGGATCTATCTCCTTCATTTTCTCCAGTTCCCCATTCTTCTAAAATCTTTTCTTTATTATAAATTATTAATTTTGGCAAAACTTTTATATTAAAACCATTTGTTTCAAATGATTCATTTACATTACCTTCAATTTTATTTCCAAACCTTATAATCCCTTCATCAATTAAAGAAAAGCATATTTTGCCATAATCTGAATAAACACAACCATCTTTGAAAAATCTTTTCTCATAAGCATGAAAAGATATTGGTTTAAATTTTTTCTCATCAAACTTTATCGTTGCCATTTTTAGCCCTATTGTTATTTTGGAAAAGGTTTATTTTAATTTATTTTTGAATCTTAAAATTTGAATAGAATTATTATGAATAAAAATTTGTATGCAAAAGGGTTTTAAGTATTTAAGTTTATTATATAAATGGTGATACTATGGAGGAAAAATTTAATGTTGTTGCATTCGGCCCTTTACCTGTTGCTTTTTATCAATCGTTGTTTGAGCCTTATGCAAACAAGCTAAAAAAAGGTGTTAACATAAAAGTATTTTATGATTTGTCTAATATAGAAGAAATTAAGGAAGCTTTAAAAAATGCAGACGTCATTATTGGAGATCATACTATGAAAATTAAAATAGATAGAAATTTATGCTCAATGTTTGGGAATAATGTTAAGCTTTTGCAACAACCTTCAACTGGTTTTGATCATATAGATATCGATTCCTGTAAAGAAAAAGGAATACCTGTTGCAAACATAGGAGCTGCTAATTCTTTATCAGTTGCAGAATATACAATAGCCGTTTCACTGATTTTATTAAAAAGATTGCTTTATGCGCATAATAGCATAAAAGA
>DAXV01000058.1:2042-2504 GCA_002506595.1 Acidilobaceae archaeon UBA158 | reverse complement strand
TGGAAAAACTTGGGGAATTATTGGCATGGGTAGACAAGGTAAAGAATTGGCTAAGAGACTTAGACCTTTTGAGGTAAATGTTATATATTATGATAAAATTAAATTAAACGAAAAAGATGAAAAAGATCTTAACGTTTCTTATAAACCCTTATATCAACTGTTAAGAAATTCTGATATAATTTCTCTTCATGTGCCTTTAACAAATGAGACTAAAAACATGATTTCTCAGAAAGAATTTAGAATGATGAAACCAGGGGCTATTTTAATTAATCCTGCAAGAGGTGAGATAGTAGATACAAAAGCTTTAGCAGAAGCATTAGAACAAGGTCTTTTAGGAGGTGCTGCTACTGACGTTTATAATAAAGAACCTCCTGACGAAAAAGATCCCTTGGTTTCATTATTAAAGAGAAATCCAAACGTTAACTTAATTTTAACCCCCCATATTGCTGGTGCAAATACAGA
>DAXV01000058.1:1013-2009 GCA_002506595.1 Acidilobaceae archaeon UBA158 | reverse complement strand
TATGTTGTTAATGGTGTATGAAATGGCTGAAATTAAGTTATCAGATGCATTGGTTAAGGGCTTAATAAAATCAGGAATAAAAAGAATTTATGGAATTATAGGAACAACTGTTTTGAATTTTTATGATTCCTTATATGATTATAAAGATGAAATAAAGCAAATAACTGTTAGACATGAAAATATAGCTATTTCTGCAGCTGATGCGGAATACAGAACAACAAAAAGGCCTGTTGCTGCAGTAGTTCATGCAGGCGGAGGTTTTTTAAATTCATTAACAGGTCTAGGAATTGCAATGAAAGATAGGTCTAGGCTTTTACTAATAGCAGGAGGGGTGAAAAGAAGGTTAAGAAATACAGATTCATGGCTAGAAATAAATCAAGAAGAAATTTCAAAGGCTTTAGGATTAAAATATCATTATGTAGAGAATCCAGAAAACTTCCCAGAAGTATTTAATAATGCTATAAATGATCTATTTAACGGCATTCCTTTACCAGTAGTGTTAGAAATTCCTGAAGATTTATGGAACAAAATAGTTGATATAGATTTAGAAAATTTTCCGGAAATAGAAATTGAAGAAGAAAGAGAAGTTAATAAAGAAGATGTATTAAGAGTTAAAGAAGAATTAAAAAATAGCAGAAAACCTCTAATTTTGGTTTCCAGTGAAGCAAATTATGAGGAGATAAAAGAAGATTTAATAAAGTTGGCAGATTTAATCGATGGTTATATTTTAACAACTGGTAATAGCAGGGGAATTTGTGATGAAGATAATTTTAGATGTCTAGGAAGAGTTGGTTATGGTGGAGGTTCTTTACTAGCAGATAATGCTTTAAAATCTACAGATTATTTGCTTGTTTTGGGAAATGAATATAATGATATCACAACTTATGGATTTAATTTAACTCCATCTAATAGCATAGTTGTTATATCATTAGATCCAACATCAGAATTAAGGCCTACGTATTATGAAATTATTAAAGCAAACCCTGTTTATTTCCT
>DAXV01000058.1:0-993 GCA_002506595.1 Acidilobaceae archaeon UBA158 | reverse complement strand
AAAAGAAATTGAATCATATAGAAATAATTGGGTAAACTTGTTAAATGAAACACTAAAAAGAAAATATGAAAATGGTGTTAATCCAGCTAAGTTTTTTAATGAATTAGATAAGGTTTTACCTAGAAATAGAATTATTATAGGAGGGCAAGGAACTCATGTATTATATGCATATGATTATCTAAAGGTTTATGAGTTTGGAGGATTTATTGCCGCAACAAATCTAGGATCGATGGGTTTTGCTTTACCAGCAAGCATTGGAGCAAAATTGGCAAATCCAGATAAAGAAGTTATTGCTATAGTTGGAGATGGGGAAGCATTAATGAGCATACAAGCATTGCAAACAATTAAAGATGAAAATTTAAACGTTAAGATAATTGTTATTAATGATGGATCATATAGGGTTTTATATTTAAAGCAAATGATAAATAAATCAAATAGAATTTACGGGACTGTATTAAATAACCCTGATTTTGTCAAATTAGCTGAATCATTTGGCATAGATGCAATAAGGATTAACAATGATGATGAAATTTTGAAAGCATTAGATGAAATAAAGAAAAACAAAGCTTTGCTTATTGATCTCATTGTAAGCAAAGATGATTTGCCTCCAACTAATACTGACATGGTATTAAAAATGGATCAAGTTTAACTAAAACAATAAAAGATAATCCTTTTAAAATTTTCTACCTTTAATTTTATTGGAGGGCCCGTAGTCCAGTTTGGCAGGATGCGGGGTATGCTATAAACACCCGAATCGGGTCCCTGTGGTCGGGGGTTCAAATCCCCCCGGGCCCACTATTTTATATAATAATTTTTTATTAATGGCTCCTTTAACTTAAATATTGTTGATTAAATGCTTATTTATATGCAGTTAAAGTTAAAAATAAAGCCGTGGCCGGGATTTGAACCCGGGACCTCTGCCTTACCAGGGCAGCGCTCCACCAGGCTGAGCTACCACGGCTCAATTATTAATTTAATTATTAAGGATTAAAA
>DAXV01000064.1 GCA_002506595.1 Acidilobaceae archaeon UBA158 | reverse complement strand
CAATGAATTGGGAAAGGGTTGAAGAATGAAGGTCAACTATCTGTTTTCCTAACTCTACAGTTCTTGTAAATTGTCTAGGGGCTATCATATATCCTAATCTTAATCCTGGTGCAAGTATTTTGCTAAACGTACCCATATAAATTACCCTACCTTCTGTATCTAAAGTCTTAAGACTAGTAAACTTCTTATCAGTATCAAAAACAAAGAAACCATATGGATCGTCTTCTATTATTAATAAATCATATTTATTTGCTATCTCTATTAAATGTTTCCTTCTATCATCACTCATTATAACTCCTGTAGGATTATGGCTTGTTGCAACAGTATAAATTGCTTTAATCTTTTTCCCTGATTCTATTCCTTTTTTAATTTCGTTTTCAATCATTTCAACTTTCATACCATCTTCATCTAATGGTATTGAAATAAAGTTTGCCCCGAAAAATCTAAAGGCATTTAGCGCAGCTAGATAAGTTGGTGCTTCCACTATAATGCTATCTCCAGGATCTATTAAAGAAAGTCCTATTAAGAATATAGCTTCTTGACTTCCTGTTGTAACAGCAACTCTATCATCCTCATTAATTTTAATACCTTTTGATGATGCAAAAGACATAACAGTATTTCTGAAAGGAGTCACTCCAAGAGTTGGTGAATATTGTAAAGCTTCTTCTCCTAAATCCTCTAATACTCTTTTTGCGATATCTGCTAGTTGTTGTTTAGGAAAAACTTCAGGCCCTGGTAAACCTCCAGCTAAACTTATTATATTTTTTCCTTCTGTTAATGTAAGAATTTCTCTGATTTCTGAAGGTTTTAACGATTGCGACCTATAAGATATCCTACTTGAATAATCAATCACTATTCTGCACCAAATTTAATAGATATGATAAGATTTAAATCTATTAATGATTAGATAAACCTTTTACAAACATTATTATTGATTAACACACGGTGGGATACAAAAAGTTGTTCCACTTTTTTGTTCTATTATAAATAAGGGGAAACTATTTCAGAAACATAGTAAAAAATTAAAGGGATTAACAAGTCAATCCATAATGGGCCGCCGTAGCTCAGCAGGTAGAGCGCTGGCCTCGTACGCAATAAAACCGAAATCGCTGAGAAAGCCAGCGGTCGCGGGTTCAAATCCCGCCGGCGGCTTTGCAAAGATTTTTATTTTTTATCTGTAACTTAAAATTAGAGGTAAGAGAATGGCAACTAAGCTATTATTTCAATTAGACTCATATTTGAAAGAATTTGAAGGAAAAGTTGTAAAAATAGATGGAAACAAGATTTATCTAGATCAAACTGCATTTCATCCAGGGCCATTTGGAGGTTTAGCAGCAGATAGCGGATATATGGAGGTAAAAGGGAACAAAGTTAATGTAGTTGATGTTAAAATGGAGGAAAATGATGAAGTTGCCCATTACGTTGAAAATGCTAATTTATTTGCTATAGGAGATGTTGTTAAAGGATACATAGATTGGGAAAAAAGATATATGATGATGAAATTACATACCGCAAGTCATGCCCTCTCTTCAGTTATGTATAATAAATATGGAGCAAAAATAACTGGCGGACATATTGATCACGTCTCAGCAAAGGATGATTTTGATTTAACTAACGTGAGTGATTGGAGAAAGGCATTATTAGATGCTGTTGATGAAACGAATAAATTAATAAAAAGATGCGCCAATGTGAAAATATATTGGCTTTCTAAAGAAGATGCATTAAAAATACAGGGGATCGTAAAACTAGCAGAAAAGTTTCCGCCAAATGTTGAAAAATTTAGAATTGTTGAAATAGAAGGTATAGATATTCAAGCTGATGGAGGTCCCCATGTTAAAAACACATGTGAAATAGGAGAAATAAAAGTTATTAATGTTGAAAACAGGGGTAAAACGAAGAAGAGGATATATTATACGATAGGATGAAAGAACATGCTGTCATTAAGTGAAAAACAAAGTGATGTTGAATGGGCATCGAAATTAATAGATGAATGCATAATGAATTATAAAAATGGTAATGAAATAAAAGGATACATACCTTCATATTTAAGCAATTTAAAAACTCAAGTAGAAAAAGGGGTTAAAAAAGAAAATTTAATAAATTTCTTATTAAATTTTAAAAAAATAGCAAACGATCTATTTGATAAGTTGGTTAAAGATTATAACTTAGAATATCAATTGCCATCAAATGTTGATACCAATGATGTAGCAATATATATATGGCCCTCTATACTATCAGATGGGAATAATCTTAGTTTGTATTCCTTAACATTATATAATTGGTTTTCATTTTCATTTAAAAAGGGAGATGGAAAAAGTGAGCTAGAGCCTATAACATTTTTATTTAATAAAGAAAAAAATTCATACAAATTAATTATGGCATATGCAAGAGTGCATTATGATTTATGCGAATATAATATAGAAAAAATGAATGGAATAAAAGTTATATTTGCAAGATATGGGCACACACCATATATATTAGGAGAAAACTATGTCAGAGTTAAATGCCCAAAATTAAAACATAGTAATTCCAAAACTGGAAGGAAATATTGGGATAGGATGTGGTTAGCTGCTGGAAATATATTTACTAGAATCACTGGAATCAAAAAAATTCAATTTAAGTTCACAAATAATATCAAGGTATATATATTAGGTTGTTTACCTAAAACTAATAATAATCCATTTAAGAGCCCCATATATCCATTGCAATTCTTTTAAATGCGTTATTTACTTTAATACAGGGGTTAAAAAATTGCAAAATTATAAATTAATCACGCCTTCAAAGATTAGAAAAGTTTGGTTTATAACGTTTGAATATTCTCCAATAGCAAAAGTAGGTGGATTAGGTGAAGCTGTTTATCAATTTACAAAATCTCTTTATAAAGATGGGATTGATGTAACAGTTATAATGCCATCACATGGCAGACATCTTGATTTATCTATAAGGTCTAGATATAATTTAACTCCTCTAAATTTAACATTATGCGGAGAAAGAACAGGATTAGATGGTAAAAAGTATAATTATTGTATTGGAGCAGAACAAGCTAATATTGATGGAATTAAAGTAATAATGTTTAAAGGCTTAGATTACTCAACTGGAATAGTATTTGATTCATGGAATATATATTCTAATATTGAAGAAAAATCAGCTTTATTAGCTAGAGCAATGAGAATTTTAGCATGGTATGAAAATCCTCCTGATTTAATTCATATAAATGATTGGCATACAGTTTTGGCAGGCATTGCTTTAAGGGATGAGTTAGAAAAAAGAGGGCTTTCTATACCATTAGTTTATACAATTCATCTTTCAGGTTCTCCTAATTTTCCTTGGCATTATGCATCTGAAAAATGGGCAGGATTAGATAACGGTTTACATAAAATTTGGAGGGTAATAAGACATGAGCCAATATATTATGAAAATCTATGGAATCAATTAAACGGTAATTTAGAGGCATTTGGCATATATGTTTCTGATTTCATATCTACAGTAAGTAGGTCATATTTAAATGAAGAATTGTTTTCAAAATATGGTAATTGGGTTGAAGGAAAATCATGCGTTATATATAACACAACGGACTGGGATGTTAAAAAAGTAGAAAAATGGATCCAGGAAAAATATGGTATAGTTTCAAAAGAAGTTATTTGGGATATAATTAAGGGCTATGTGAAGAATAACAGCTGGTCAGGTTATGATATTAACGATTCGTCTAAAAGCGTTATGCTAGTAGTTGGAAGACTTACATCTCAAAAAGGCATAGACTTGGCTATTAGAGCACTAGATTATGCACCTTCGGTTAATCTATTGATTTTAGGAGTTTCGGTAGGGGATTATGGTTATGAGCAATATATTAAGCATTTATTAGATGAAAGAAAGGGAAGAGCTATAATTACAACTGCAAAGATTCCAGAAGAGCCTTATAGAGCATTATTTAGATTATCAGCATCTTTATTGATGCCTTCCAGATGGGAACCTTTTGGTTTAGTTGCTATAGAATCTTTATCTCAAGGTACTCCGGTTATTGCAAATTATGTAGGTGGATTAAAAGAAATAATTGATGATATTAGAGCAGGAAAAGGAAATGGCTTATTTGTAAGACCAGAAGATGTCTATGAATTAGGAATTTCTATGGAAAGTATGTCAAAATTAATGTGGTTTGAAGATTTTGAAAAAATTCCTATAAACCAAATTAGGGATATGGCATTGAAAAATAACTTACTGCCTCAAGAAATAAGATTAAATGCGATTAATAAAGTTAATAATAATTTCAGAAGTGAAAATCAAATAGATCAACTAAAATCTTGCTATGAAAAGGCAAGAATAATGGCTTTTTACAGATCTTTGTAGAAAAATAGAGTTTTAATTTTTATTACTAAAATAATATAAGGTGAAAAAATGGAAATTGCATTTCTTTTTGAGATGCATCAACCAGTAAGATTAAAGAAATTAAGTGAATTTTCTCCTGTATCGATGCCAGATGATTTGGATGATATATTTGATAGTTATACTGATAAAATTATATTAGATAGGGTTACGGAAAGAACTTATAGACATGCAACAAAAATTATAAAAAATAATATAGAAAAATATAAAGATTTTAAAGTAAACTTTAGTATTTCAGGTATCTTATTAGAACAATTAAATAAAAATTATAAAGATGTAATAAAACTTTTTCAGGATTTAGCTAATAGCGAAAGAGTTGAATTTTTATCACAGACGTATTATCATTCACTATCTTGGTTTATTGATAAAAATGAATTTTATGATCAAATAAAGATGCAATCTGAATCTATTGAAAATATTATAGGTTACAAACCTAAATCTGCTGAAAATACTGAATTTATTTATAACAATGATATAGGCTGTTTTTTAAGGGATATGGGATTTAATGTTGTTGTAACAGAAGGAGTAGATTATATATTAAATGGTAGGTCGCCAAATAAAGTCTATAAAAATCCCTTATGTGATAATAAAATACTTTTGAGAAATTATAGATTAAGTGATGATATTGGATTTAGATTTAGTAATAGAAATTGGGAAGAATATCCTTTAACTGCTGATAAATATGCATATTGGATTAATGCTACTCCGGGAGACTTCTTATTAATAGCTATTGATTATGAAACATTTGGGGAACATCATAACCCCTCAACGGGAATCTATGAATTTTTAGATTATTTACCAAAAGAGATATTAAAATTCAATAATTTAAAATTCTCAAATATAAGTGAAGCTGGAATACCATCGGATTATTATGATGTTCCTCCTTTTAAAACAATTAGCTGGGCAGATGAAAGAGATTTAAGCGCATGGCTTGGTAATCCCTTACAAAGAGATGCCTTCAATATTTTAAGGAAGTTATACTATTATGCGAAACCATTAGGAAGGGAAATTTTTGAAGCATATAGAAAAATGACAATTAGTGATCATTTATACTATATGGCTACAAAATATGGATCTGCTGGAGAAGTGCATAGTTACTTTAATCCAATGGGGGGATATGAAAAAGCTTATCATTCGTTTTTAACAGCATTAGATATACTTTCTATTAAAATAAAGGAAAAGGTTAAAGAAAACCAATGCGAATTTTTAAAGAAATTTATTTTACCTGATGATTTATGTTTTTACTATAATTACAAAGGAAGTATTATTAAGGCATGTTCAATACAACAATTATTATATATGGTTGATAAATTACCAAAAGAATATTTTGGCAGCATTAAAGAAAATATAAATCAATGGTTATCTCAGTTATTTATGATAAAAGACATGGATGACTTAGCAAAAAAATGTCCGGATCTATCTTTCACAAATAAAGGCTTTTCATTTTAGTGAGTTTACAATGATTTCTTAGTTTTCAATTAATTACAAAATAATTATATTAATTAGAGGAATTCTTGATAAAAAGAAAGGCATGCATTGCTTTCTTAAGTAGTCATTAAATATTATTGCTTATCATTGAAAAGTAAATTCAAGTTAATCATTAATAGCTTATTATAACCATTTTTAGGATTTGAAACCATGGTTTTTCCCATCAGTTATAGCAACATCATTTATCATTAGATTAAGATCTTCTATTTATACATGTGTTGTATTGGTTTTCTTTGCAGTAATATTTTCATACTTGAGGGTAGATATATTGCTGATGAAAATACATCATAATAAAAGTAACTTGCTTTCTAATACAATTTTCGAATTACTATGAGATTTTTAGCTTATTTATTGTAATCTAGAATATTAATTATTAAAATTCCTATTTAACATTAAAATTTATTCTTTGAAATTAAATATTGTATGTTTTATAGTCAGTTTTCATTAATTTTGATTTTAGATCTTGCTATGATCGTTAAAAATCAATTTATCTAATTATATTAACTAAATATATTAAATAGAAATATACACTTTTTCATTGACATATATATTAAGTTATAATATAACAAAAATAAAAACACTAATAGGGTTTTAGAATGAAATGGGTTGAAATTAACATTGAAATAAAAAATACAGACCAAGAAGAAATAAGAAAAGTTTTCTCTAACTTAATTTATTACTTAGTTAAAGATTTTAAAAAGATATCAAATAAGAAAGGTTCATGGCATTTTCTCTGGGAATCTAATCCATGGCCTAATACCTTAAGAATAAGGTTTTATAGTAATGAAGAAGCTATAGATCAAATTAAAAATAAATTTGAAAAAGAATATAATAATTTTAAAGAAAATAATGAAGGAATTTTGGGAGAATTTATTTACGGAAATAATGGTATTGTTGGTGAAGAATACGAAGGAGAAATAAATTATTATGGTATAAAAGGTTGGAAATTGGTTATGAATATATTGGAATTTGGTTCTGAGACTGCATTAGAACTAATAAGAAATAAGGATCTACTGGAAAGTGATGAGTATTCAGCTCAATATCCGGGCAGCATTGACTTATATTCTGATAGATACGTGCATTTATTTTTAAATCAACTTTCTTATTTTATAAAAGAAAGTGAGTTTTTAATGAAGCAATTGCCTTTCAGGTATTATATTGAAAAAAATGGAACTGCTCCTCAAGAATCTTATTTAATAGAAACAGATATAATGATCAAGACATATCTAGAAAAAATAAGCAGTAAATATTCTTTAAGTAAAAATCAAAATAAGGGATTACGTTTAGGAAACTTTAATAGGCAAGCTTGATAATTTAATTATAATAAATATATTTCATTTTCTTTTGGTTAACATATAATTGTATGTACTAATATTTTAATACTATTTAGATAAATAATTTATCTAGGTGTAAAAATGAGTAAAAATAAAGTAATAAAAATTGCAATTCCATCTGATGATGGACAATCCATGTCAGGTCATTTTGGGAGAAGCCTAGGTTTTTTAGTATATCATATTGATACAGAGGATAAGAAAGTATTAAATAAAGAATTTAGGAAAAGAAGTATTATAGAAAATGATGAAGGACCTCATCATGGACATCATCATGAAGAAAATGAGACTAGCGTTGAAGAAGCAAGAAGGCATTTGGATATATTAAATACAATTAAAGACGTTGACATAATAATAACTGCAGGCATTGGACCTAGAATGATGTCTGCATTTAAATCGTTAAACAAAGAGGTTATCATAGGATATGACGTTAATCCTGATAATTTGGTAGAAGAATTTATACAAGAAGCGCTATAAATTAAGCCGCAAATATGCCTTCTTCCATAACATATTTTTCTCTTGCAAGTTCCATCATTTTTCTGGTAAATAGAATTGCAAATATGATAACAACAATTCCAAAAATAAATGAAGCCCAACCTGCTAAAGTTATATTTCCTTCTTCTGTCCATATATCAAGCAATTTCATTAATCCATGTCTTACTTCAAGATTATGGCCATCTAAATTTATCCAATATTCACCAATCATCAATCCTCCCCATGCACTGTTAATTGTCGAAGTCAATCCGCTTATTATATATGGAAATGTTGATGGAAGTATTATATATCTCATTTTTTGCCAATAGTTCATATTAAAGTTATCCATAACTTCCCAATATTCTTGTGGTATTGCTTTGATTCCAAGCCACATAGCATAAAATATATAATAGAAAGTGCTAAGAAATCCTAGCAATAATACGAAAAATTCTATTGATAAGTCTCCTAGAAATCTTTCTATTGTTGCAAATGTTGCTGCAAATATTAAAGGAAAATAAACTGGCGGAGGATATGCTGCTATTACTTGTATAGCAGGAACAAATATAGATTCAGATTTTTTATGTGTGGCTAAATAATACGATAAAGTTATAGCAATCGAAAATGATATTAATGCTATAATTGCTACCCTTATATAATCATAAATAAGGCCTACTAAAATATACCAAGTATTGTCGAATAAATAAATCCATAATTTATATGTTGTTGATGATAAAATACTGTAAATACCATAAATTAGTAAAACTAAAATAGAAATTCCTATTATGCCTCCAATTATTCTATATATTAATCCTGATCCTTCTTTTTCTATTTCTCTTTCCTCTAATTTTCTTAATCTTACTGTTTTTCTCATAGGATTTGCTATATATTTTTTTGTAAAGCCACCAATTATTCTTCTTGGTGTTGTTAAGGGAGAATAAAGTCTTGCTGCATATCTTAACCTGTTTCGTCTTTGTAATGGTATTTCACTTTCTAAAGCATATTTTGCTATAGAGTAATTCGCAAGCTCTCTAAGACCTAAAATACTTATAATAATTATAATTCCCAAAATTATAAGAGAAAAGTAAACTAAATTCCATAAATTATTTGTTATAAAATCATCCATTAAATAGCCTATTCCAAATACATGAAAAGATGTAACTCCTACGGTAAAAACTTCGCTGACTGTTATATAGAAAAATCCATCAGTAAACGATGGTATAAGGTTTGCGGCTATTCTTGGCATGGAAAATGGTATATATAAATATCTAAGTCTATCGAGCGTTTTCATTCTAAGGTTTTCCATTTCTTCTAACATAGGTAAAGGAACTGTTTTGAAGGCCTGATAAATACCCATCCATATGTTCCATACAACAGCTGTAAATATTAAAAAATCAGCTGCTAGCTCAACTCCTAAATACCCCCCTATATGGTAGACAAAGAAAATTAAAACAACAGGGAAAAATGTAATGACAGGGACAGACTCTAAAACTTCATTAAGGCTTATATAAATATTTTCAAATAATTTGCTTTTTATTGATATATATCCAAAAAGCCATCCAGTTATAATTGATAATAGCATTAATCCAATAACTCTTGCTGTTGATGCCAAAATTGCTAGGATTGCTAACAAGTAATAATTCATAATCCCTACCTTGCTGGCATTGTATAATCATAGAGCATATCTGTATATTCGAAAAATTTTGGGTCTCTTGGATTTCTTGGTCTTTCTAGATCTATTTTAACTTTTCCTATAACAGTTGCAGGCCGTCCGTTAATGACATAAACAAAATCTGATAATTCAACAACTTCGCTCAAGTTGTGTGAAACTAAAACAACGCCTTTAAGTGTTGTGTTTACATTGAATAATATATCATAAAGCTCTTTTCTCAATGATTCTGCTGTTAATTCATCTAAATGAGCAAATGGTTCGTCCATTAACAATATTAATGGATCTGCAGCCAAAGCCCTTGCAATAGCAACCCTTTGTCTCATTCCGCCACTTAATTCTTTTGGATAAAAATTTTCAAATCCTTCGAGACCAACTGTTTCGAGCATTTGTTTTGCTATTTCTTTCATGGTATTCTTTGGTAAGTTTCTATGTTTTAATCCTAGCATTACATTTTCCAGAGCTGTCATCCAAGGAAAAGTAACGATTGATTGGTGGACTAGCATTATTTTTGGAGTAGGTCTTGTAATTTTCTGCCCTAATAGATAAACACTCCCTTGGCTTGGCTTTAGGAAACCCCCTAAAACTCTTAGGAGAGTGGATTTTCCTACACCAGATGGTCCTATTATAGAAACTATTTGATTTTCTCTTACTTCTATGTTTATATGCTCGAATATGCTCCTATTATTATAAGCGAATGCAATATCAACCGCTTCTAAAACTGTTCCAACTCATCCGCCCCTAATTTACTTGCTTTTTAAGAACGAAACTATTTAGGTTTAAATTTCTTTCTTAAAGCATCATTATTATCTTTTGCTATTTGCAATCTTTATTTAAATGATTATTATATAATAAAACTATTTAAGAAAATTTTATGGTGAAATATTAAAATTTGAATTATTCGGCAATTAATTTTCCTTCTTTAAATAAAATTATTGCTTTATTTTCATCTTTTTCAGATGTATGATATACTTCAATACCATAAGCTTTTAATGCTAATAAATTCTCATTTCCAGCATAAATTATAGCATTAACACCTTTTTCTTTAAGCATTTTGGAGATTGAGCTCATGTTTCCTCTATTTAAAGTCACATTATTAATTGTAAATTCTATATTCATGTTTTGAGTATTTAATATCTTAACTTTCTTAATTTTGTTAATGCTATCAGCTAGCAAATCATTTTCATCTTCAAGCAATGCTAACTTCCATTTGCCAGTATAAGACCCAGGTTCAATGTGGATTGAAACATATATTAAATATGGAAATGCATTTCTTAAATTGCTCTCTACTACATCAGCTAACTTATCAGCATCTTTAACACTTAGTGCTGGAGGTGCCTCCAAATGCATAGATGCAAAATAAAATGGTCCTGCTTTTCTTACTTTAATTTCATGTACTCCTATAACCCCTTCTATATTAGAAACAACTTTTTTTATATTTTTTACCATTTTTTCATCGCCAATATCTAAAAGGGTTAATATGGAATCCCTTCCTATTATATAAGATTGATATAATATGTAAATACCAATACTTATTCCGATTATTAATGGTAAATATCTAATGCTAAACCATTCTCCTAATACTCCAATTATAACAGCTATGCTAGTTAGTGCATCTTGAAATGCATGTGTTCCTTCAGCGCTTATTGCGTCTAGTTTAATTCCTGGAGTTGATAAAAGATATTTAGTTAGCCAATAAGTTAGTATTGCTGATACTAATTCTATAGCTATTAAGAGCAAAGGCATAGATATTTTTCCCTGCTTTGAAAATAAGAATTCCATTATAATATCATATCCTGCATATGCTATTGCAAATGCAACGAAAAGAGAAGCTAGGTTTTCAGCTTTATATAATCCAAAGGGGTATTTTTCAGAAGGATATTTTTCAGCAAAAAATAAGCCAATATACACGACAAACCCTGTTAATGCATCTGCAATGTTGTGTATACCATCAGCCATAATGATCAAACTTGAGAATCCGTAACCTAGGGTTATTTTAAATAATGATAATACTATATATACAAACGCTGCAATTAGAGCTCTTTTCTTTCCTTCACTAAAATTTACCAATGATACCCCTCTTATTTAATTTTTGACAGACATTTAAGATTAAATATAAAAAGCAAGTTTTAAATTATAATAATTTTAGTATAACTTAAATTTAATATAGAATATAATTTTGACTTCAAAGAAATAAATATTAAAATAACTAAATATTAAGGGTTTTAATTATGATGAGACGTAATTTTGATAAAATGAAAATGCATATTTTAAAATTTTTTTAACATTATTATATGTATCTATCTTATCAATTTCATCTATTTTAAACCATTTTCCATTAATTAATGTTCCACCTTTAAGCTTAACAGCAAATATCAGATCATAATGCATATGAGTTTCATTAGGATATTTGACTATTTCGTTCATAATTGCTAGTGGTTTTGGTTCTTCAATAGCATCTTCTGATGATAAATTATTTTTCTCACCAAAAACTTCTACATCAAGCCCGGTTTCTTCTTTAAATTCCCTAACTGCAGCTTCTGCTGGAGTTTCATTAACTTCAACATGGCCTCCTGGATATAACCATTTCTTTAATTTTTCATGATATATAAGAAGTACTTTATTATCAATTATTAATATTCCTCCTGCTACTATACATTTCTTCGTGTTTCATCGCCGGTTGTTTTTAATGAAAATAGATTTTTATATATTATGGAAATATTATAACTTTGTTATTAATAGAATTTATTTTTAAATTAAATAAAAGAGAGCCTTTTATAGAAGTTTTGAACAGTAGAATCATCTAATGGCTTAAGAAAGTTTGTTGACCTTAAATAAATCATAAAAGTAAGATATAAATTTGTTATTTTTAGAGAGTTATTTGAGTAAAGATGTTAAGCGAAGTCGTTATAGCATTACTAGAAATATCATTACTGGTGTTGTTTGCTACATTAATGGAGAGTGTTGCAATTAAATATAGATTTCCTAAGGTAGTTGGTGAATTGCTGGTAGGCATCTTATTATCTCCATTTTTAATTGGAGGTTTTATAAATAGAATTATAAATATAAATTTATTTAGCATAAATAATTATTTGCTTTTATTTTCAGAATTTTCTGTTATCCTTCTTGTTTATTCTACAGGATTAGAATCTGGTGTATCTTCTCTAAAAGCATCAGGAATATGGGGAATAATGGGAGCAATTTTTGGGGCAACGATACCTTTCATATTTGGATCAATATTAATTAGATTTTTTGTCCCTTTTAATTCTGCTATAATTATTGGATCAGCTTTGGGAGCAACCAGTTTAGCTGTGGCTTCTTCTTTAATTAAGGAAGCAAATTTAAAAGGAAATGGTGTTGATTTTATTTTAACTGCAGGAGCATATGATGATGTAGTTTCCTTGATTATTCTATCTGTAGCTTTAGCTATAAGCTCTTTAGGATCAATAAATTATGAGAATATATTAAGAAGTATATTTTTTTATAGTATAGCATGGATTATTATATTTGCTACTTCTGTTTTTATAATACCAAAAATATTTAATATTATAAAAGAAAAATATGTATTTGAAGTATCATTAGTAACAATTTTTGGGTTAACAGCTATTATGACCACGTTGGGTTTTTCTCCAATTATAGCAGCATACATAGCTGGTGTATCTATGGCAGCAAGTAATAAAGCAACACTATTAAGAGAAAATACAAATACTTTGCTAACCTTATTTGGATCAATATTTTTTGTTACGATTGGAGCTGAAGTTAATATAATAGGATTGTCATTCTTTGGATTAATTTTAAGTCTACTTATAACGGCGATAGCAATAATTTTTAAAATATTAGGAATTTATCCTTTCGCTTATTTAACTACAAAAAATCATAAATCAAGCCTAGCGATATCTATTGGAATGGTTCCAAGAGGTGAAATAGGATTAGCTGTTGCGAACATAGGTTTATCATATTCAATTATAGATAACGTTGAGTTTTCATCCATAGTTATTATGTCACTGCTGACATCTATAATAGGGGCTTTGATGTTTGGAAAAATATATCACTACATTAAATAAGAGTTAATAAAAATCTTATCAAAAACCAAATACTAAGTTTAGTTTTTCGAGTTTATTAATCCTATTATTCTTATATAAATATTTTTAATATTTGCATTTTAAAATTTTAATAATACTCTTTTAATTTTGAAAATAAAAGTTCATATATGAAAACGATATAAGGTTTTATGAATATAACATTATTGGGGGTCAATAATTACACCAATAAAAAAGACATTGATACCTGTAGGAGGATTAGGAACAAGACTTTATCCATTGACTGTTGATACTTCAAAACCTATGGTTAGATTTTTAAATAATTTTCTAATAGATTATACCTTATTTGAACTTGCATATAGAGGTATTAATGAAGTTTTCTTGGGAGTTAGCGGTTATTATAATTATAGAGATATATATGATCATTTAGGAGAGAGATTTAAGGTTAAAATAGATGGTGAAATTAAAACAATTAAATTAAGATATCAGCCAAATGAAGAGAGCATAGGTAATGCACACTCTGTTAAAATAATGGCTGATTATTATGATATATACGATGATGTGCTTGTTTTTCAAGGAGATACCGTCGCAAGCATTAATATTAATAACATATATAAATTTCATCAATCTAATGATGCATTTATGACTATAGTCCTAAAAGAAATAGTGGACCCAGAAAGGATAAGTCAATTTGGTGTTGCAAAAGTTGATGAAAACATGAGGATTGAAAGCTTTATTGAAAAGCCTAGCAACCCTAGTGAATTACCATCAAGACTAGTTAATACAGGTATATATTTATTATCAGAGGATTTTGTAAAATTTCTTAGATCACCTGAGTTTAATGAAATTCTTAAATTAGGCAAAGGGGATTTTGGAAAAGATATTATACCTTATATAATCTCAAAAAAATATAAAGTAATGGGTTATGTAAGTAATAGTTATTGGTTTGATGTAGGTACATTAGAAAGTTATAGGGAAGCATCATATTATCTTTTAAATAACCTAGATAAAGATAGGCTTAATGTAGAAACTGAATATAGAAATGTTTATATGCAAGGCATGAGTAAGAGATCAAAAAATGATCATATAGAAATCATAGAAAAAATTGCGACAAATAAAATTATGATTAATGGAAAGAATTTAATAGGTAGGCACGTTAAAATAGGTGAAAATGTAAAGTTGCTATCATCAATAATAGATAATTATACAGTGATTGAAGATAACACAGAAATCAATAATTCTATAGTTATGGATAGAAGCTTTTTAAAAACCGGCTCTGTGATAAAGAACAGTATATTAGGTAGGCACGTTAAAATAGGTGAAAATGTAAAGATAATTAATAGCCAACTTGGAAACAATGTTATAGTAGGAGATGATGCAGAAATAATAAATTCTAGCATTTGGCCTCATAGATCTATAGAATCTAAGTCTTCAGTTGTGGATAAAAAAATAATTTAAATTTTAAGTAATTAATTTGAAAGGTAATAAATAAAATCTTTATTTAATTATAAGAATTTTAAGTAAATTATTTAAAAAACTTTCATTATTATTTTGACAGATTTAATAATATTTTGCTTGCCTTTTTTGCAGCTTCATCGATATTTTCTGCAGAAACATTGATTATGATATTACTATTTTTTTCTTTTAGTCTGAATCTATGTTCTCCATTTAAAAAATATTCTTCAACTATTTCAAATTCGTATTTTTGCATTTCTATAACCCCAAATATATATAATATTCTTCAATTATATAAGATTATCAGGAAATGTGGGTGATTTAACATGGAAAGAGTACCTGATATAAAAGTTGAGCCTCCCGGTCCAGAGGCGAGAAATGTAATAGAAAAAGATCAGAAATTATTAATGCAATCCTATGTTAGATGGTATCCATTAGTAATAAAAACTGGACATGGAGCCGTAGTAGAAGATGTTGACGGAAATAAATATATTGACATGAATGCAGGCATTGCTGTAATGGCTTTGGGACATAATCATCCAAAGGTAGTTGAAGCAATAAAGCGTGAGGCCGAAAAGTTACAACATTATTCTTTAACAGATTTCTATTATGAAGAAGCAGTTACAAGTGCTGAAAAACTTCTTTCAGTTGTTCCAATAAATAATGGAAGGGTTTTCTATACAAATAGCGGTACAGAGAGCATTGAAGGTGCTTTAAAGATAGCAAGATATTATCATGAAGGTAAAAGGCAATATATCATTGCATTTTTAGGAGCATTTCATGGAAGAACTATGGGTTCATTGTCATTAACTGCAAGCAAGGCACACTATAGAGAACATTATGCTCCCTTGGTTCCCGGAGTAATACATGTTCCCTATCCATATACTTACAGATGTCCATTCAATACAGATGATCCAAAAGAATGCGGAGAAGCTGTTTTAAACTATATAGAAGATTGGATATTTGCTAAGCTTGTTGAGCCTACAGAAGTTGCTGCTATATTTGTTGAGCCAATACAAGGAGAAGGAGGATATATTGTACCTCCGGATAATTTCTTACCAGGATTAAGAAAATTAGCTGATAAATATAACATATTATTAGTTGATGATGAAGTTCAATCTGGTATAGCCAGAACTGGTAAATGGTTTGCTATTGAAAATTGGAATGTTGTTCCAGATATAATTGCTATGGCAAAGGCTATAGGTGGCGGTTTGCCATTAGGAGCTATTGTAGCTAAGGATAAAGTTATGGATGTAATGAAGAAAGGAAGTCATGCAAATACTTTTGGAGGTAATCCTATAGCATTAGCTGCGATGCAAGCTGTTATAGATACAATTAAAGAAGAAAAGTTAACTGATAGGGCTGCAAAGCTTGGCGACATGGTGATAAAGTACTTTAATGATCTTAAAGAAGAACTAGAAATAATCGGCGATGTAAGAGGAAAAGGTTTAATGATAGGTGTAGAATTGGTTAAAAATAGAAAAACAAAGGAACCAGCTTCTAAAGAATTAGGTAGAATATTAGATAAATCTTTCAAGAAAGGAGTTTTAGTAATAGGTTCTGGAGTATCATCAATAAGAATTGCACCACCTTTAGTTATAGATGAGGATCTATTAGCTAAAGCGATTGAAATAATAGGAGATATATTAAAGGAAGAAAACAAGAATCTTTAAAGAGGGAAGAATTTGGATATAAATGAATTAAAAAATAATATTCTATTTTTATTAGAAAAAAACGATGAGTTAACTTTTGATGAAATTAAAAAAATGCTGAAGTGGACTGAAGATTCTAGGCCATTAAGGAAGGCTTTATCTGAACTAGTAAGAGAATCAAAAGTGCAAAGAGTTCCTAATTATGAGAAAAAAAGGATTGTATTTAAGAAAGTGAAATGATTATGAATAAAATTCATGGTTTAAAATTGATTGGATTTATAGCTTTTATATTATCATTGTTGTCATTTATATTATCAATTATTGCGTATTATAGATTTAGAACTATTGATTATTTAGGGATTTCTTTCTTTTGGATTTTCTTATCAATAATGTCTTTATTATTAAGTAGGGTCTCTAATAATAGAGTAAGTTGATGTTGAAAATCTTTTTACATAACCCATTTTTTCCAAATGTCTCAATATTTTTCCTGAGGTTTTGTGTGACATTCCAAAATATCTTGAAAAATCTTTTATTGTTATATACCTTTTATTAAGTCTCTTTAACTCATCAGCTATCAAATCTAAGTTTATTGTTGCCTTTAAGTAACTTTTGCTCATTATATCACCAAAATAAGGTAACCTTTTAAATTTGTGGGCCTCAGATTAACAAATGTAAAAGAAGGTGAAGCGAAAGTGGCACAAAATAATAAAATATATACAAAATATAAAAAATTAATTGAGTTATTAAATTTAAGGCAATTAGATATATATAGAATTGTAGGTAAAGATGGTAAAATAAAAGAAATAGTAAGAATAATTGATCCTGCAACTAAAAAGGTTGTTCAAGTTGATTTAGGTACAGTTAGAGAATCATTAAATTATTTGGAATTTTTAAATAAAATAAAAGAAGGGGTTGCAAAAGAAGGGATAAGCATAAACGATAGAGTTTGGAATAGTACTTTAAAATTAATAGAAGAGACTAAAAAATAAAACATCATGCTCAAATATTCTTGATATTATTTTCAATGCAATTGTTAACTGGGGAGTTAACAATGTTTAATTATTAAATTAAGAAATTTTTAGCTAGCATTTAGATATATATACTTTAGTTTTGTAAATTTAATGGGTATTAAATATGAGGATTGCTTTAGTATATGATGAGGAACAAAACCTAAAGCCTCTTGATGAAGGAGAAATTCTTGCAGTAATCGATGAAGAACAAGAAGTTGTGGAACAATATGAAAATCCTGGATTCAAGATTGGAAAAGATGTTACGATTGATGCTATAATGCAGTTAGGTGCTCAAGCAGTTATCGTAAAGCAAGGTTATTTAGATCAGAAGTCTTATGATTTATCGAAAGGACATTTATCATATATGTTAATTAATAAATATGATACTTTAACTGATATTATAGAGAATCTAGATGATGTAAAGTCAAAGGCTATAGATGAATTGAGTCAGCTTTAACTTAATGGGGGTTAAGGGGGCGGAAGTCCCCTCCCTCACGGAAGGGGATGGATAGCCCCCTTATAG
>DAXV01000059.1 GCA_002506595.1 Acidilobaceae archaeon UBA158 | reverse complement strand
TAGGACGGGGAGGAGGTCAGAAATAATCCTAAAATTTTTTTCCATTATATTTAAAGTAGTTATAAATTAAATTTTATAATATTTTCTATCATCGCATTATGTGGTTTTTACTAGAATTTAAAAATATCAAGCTAATTTATAAACTTTTGCTTGCATTAATATTTCGGTGAAAACGTTTGGAAATGAAATTATCGATAATTATAGCGATTGTTGTAGTAGCAATAGTAATTTCAGTAGGGGCCTATTATTATAATATTTCAAGTAAGCATGCTATCTCTTCTGTAACAACATCGATCTCATCTTTATATCCAGGCTATGTTGATCCAAATGAAATAGACAATATTTTTGGCGGAACTTGGAATATTGTTGGAAATTCATCAGGCTATTTATCTATTAACCATAATAATAACACCATTACCATTAAATATGTAAACGGTACTTATATTACGAATCCAGCCTCTGATTATCCTAATATTTATAGTAATAGCTTTTATAATTTTACCCTATTAGAATCATATACGATATATTATGAAAAAAGCAATTCTAGCAATATAATAGCAATTCAAGTTCTTGAGGCAAATAATAATGGAATTCCTTATCTGGAGCAAGATCTTCAAACTGTTGCATCATTATATTCTAATAATTTGACTAGCAAGACAGGTAACATTAGTTATGTTAAAGTAGGTAATTCGATTATGGCAATTTATAAAAATTATCTAATATTGTTAGGTTCAAATAATAATTATGGGAATAACATGCTTACTCTTTTGAATGAAACAATAAAAACCTTAAAATAATTTTTAAAACCTAATGATAATAATAATTAATGGTGTAATTATAAGTGAAATGTACATCAGAAATATTAAAATATATAAATAACCAACAATGGAGACTTAATTGCGAATATGTTGATAGTGAGTGTCTTGATAATAATGGAATTGTTTTTGTTAATGAAAAAGGGTGCGGTGAAATATTATTTTCAGTCTTATTGAATAGATCTCCTAATAATATTATCTTAGCTGAAGAAAATATGGAATTTTTAAATAATTTATTAGATAATAAAATAAATTCATTTGATTTTTCATGCAAAAATAATATTGGTAGAATTATAAATATAAAGCCAATAACCTATGGAAACAGATCTGTTATTTATGAAATATTTAATGAATATAATGATAGATTTATGCTGAAGATAAATAAGAGATTAGAAGATGATAATATAGAAGATATAATAATTAAGTATTTGACAGATGTTGGATATAATAATATTCCAAAATACTATTGTTCAATAAAGCATAATAACTACTATTATGGATTAATTACAGAATTTATCGAAGGAGAACCTGCTGCAACTTATTATGTTAATTCTGCTATTAGATATATTAAAAAAATTAGAAGTTCTTCTGAAGTTATAGGTTATAATATAGCTAAAAGTTTAGCTGATTTGCATAACTATCTTAAGGAATGTAAAAATGATTCTTGCAAAAGTGAAGTTGCAAATGAAAAAACAATAGAAAAATGGATTAATAGAATAGAGTGGAGAATGAAGTGGATTAGAGATAATCTTGATATTTTACAATATCAGGATGAAAAAAGCTTGGCTGTAGAGGCATTAGATTCTATGGAAGATATTCTTGCTTTACTAAAACCTGATTTAAAGGCCCTAGTTGGTAAACAATTAATGAGAATTCATGGCGATTTACATTTATATCAAATAATAGTATCTAATAATAAAATTTATTTTACAGATTTTGAAGGGGAACCATATAAATATCCAGGTAATAAACTTGAAAAAGAAATGCCAGAAAGAGATTTAGCAGCTTTATTTAGAAGCATAGATTATACTGCAGTAATGGCATTACAGCTATTATATGGAAATAGCATAAAGGAATCTATAGGATTAATTAATAATGATATTTTAAATTGGGAGTACAATTCGTATAAAGAAATCTTATCTCATTACCTAAATAATATATCTGACCAGATAAAGGAAAACTTTACTCAAATGGAGATATCGTTACCTTTTTGGTTATTGGAAAGAGCATCATATGAAATTATTTATGAAATGATTGTAAAAACTGGATATCATTTAATACCAATGAGCTATATTATAAGAATGAAAGAAGGAAAAGAAAAATTATTCAAAATTTAAAGTTTGTTCCCTTTTTCATCGAATATCTTTATTTTTTCAGGCCTTATGAATAAGTTTGTTTCTGTTCCAGGTGAAGCTGGCCTTTCTGTATTTATATCAAGTTCTATTGATTCATCGCTAATAGGGCTAACTACAACTTTAAAGGTTCCTGCAACATAACTTGAGACTTTAATCTTAACTTTACCTGCATTAATAAATCCAGGTACTTCGTTTTGATCTGATATCTTAATATCTTCTGGTCTTATTCCTATATCAACTTCTCTATCTTCTAATTTTTTGTTAATTAATGGAATTGAAATATTACCAAAAGTTATAATATTATTTTTTATAATAGCTTTGATTATATTTATATCGCCTAATAATCTTGAAACTGTTATATTTACAGGATTATCATATATTTCTGAAGCTTCCCCTTTTTGAACCAATGTACCATTCACTATAACACCGGCTTCTTCTGCAATGGAAAATATATCAGCTGGATCATGAGAAACTATAATTGTTGTCAATTTTAAATCTTTTTGTATTTTTCTAACTAAAGCCCTTGCACTATCTCTAATCTGAGCGTCCAAATTGCTAAAAGGTTCATCTAATAATAATAGTTTAGGATTTTTAACTAAAGCCCTAGCTAATGCTGCTCTTTGCATTTGGCCTCCTGATACTTCTCTTGGATAATGGTCTAGAATATGTTTAATATTAAGTATCTCAGATACTTCCATTACTTTTTTATCTATTTCTTCCTTTGAAATCTTCATATTTCTTAAAGGAAATGCAATATTATCGTAAATTGTCATATTTGGATAAAGAGCCCAATTTTGAAATACCATTGCAATACCTCTATCTGCTGGGTCAACTATTATTTTATTTGGAGCAGATACAAGCTTATCATCAAAATATATGTATCCATCTGTTGGAACCTCTAAACCAGCTATTAATCTCAAAAGTGTTGTCTTTCCTCCACCACTAGGCCCTACAATTCCAAAAGATTTACCATCGCTTACTTCTAAAGAAATTTTGTTAGAAGCATATATTAGATTTTTGCCTTTTTTGAAAACTTTGGTTAGTTCTTTTATTATTACTTTTGCCATTAAATTGTCCCCCTTAATCACGATTTTTATTATCAAGAGAGGTTTAAAGACTTTAATAAAAAATTATTTAATAAATTTACAAATTATTTAATAAATATTAAAAATTTTAATATGATTTTATATATATTTTCTATTATTTATTAAAAATTTTAATATTCAATAATATTTGCACCATTATAGCTTTCTACTATATTATAAAATGATTTATAATTAAATTCTCTAGTATATTCTTTATGTATACTTTTTGCAATATCTTCCGCTCTATCGCTGTATGCCAAGATTATTGCTGACCCTCCGAAGCCTGCACCAGTTAATCTTGCTCCAATAGCTTTGTTTTTCATTGCCTCATTAACTATAAAATCTAATTCACGACTGCTAACTTCATAGTTTTCTGCAATATCTTTATGAGACTCAACTAGTAACTTACCCAATAGCTCCATGTTATTGTCTTTTAATGCGTCTTTAGCCTTCAATACTCTAGAATTTTCCCTTATTATATATCCCATCCTTTTTCTATAAACAGAATTGAGCCTTTTTAGATCTTCTTCGTTAATATATTTAGATGATGTTTTATTTAAAATTGCCAGACTTTCTTCTACAATTCTCTTTCTCTCTGCATAGCCTGTTTTTGCTAATTCTCTTTTAACGCCTGTATTATATACTATGATGGAAACATCTTTAGGAAATGGCAAATACTCATAAGATAGGGTTTCAGTATCAAGAAATATAACATAACCTTCTTTACCGAAAGCGACGGCGAACTGGTCCAATATACCAGAAGGAACTCCTACAAATTCATTTTCAGCTTTTTTGCCCAATAATGCTAGTTGGAGCTTGTCTAAGTTTAACTTATAGGTATAATTTAATGCGGTCAATACAGCTAGTTCAATGCTTGCACTTGAGCTTAACCCTGAACTTATCGGTAAGTTACCATATATTCTACCTTCAATACCTTTTGGTCTTAGATTTGACTGATATAACACATAGTAAACACCTAAAATATAATCAATCCATTTGTTTTGTTTTCTAATATCTTTTAAGTTAATCTCTATTTCTTCATTAAAAGCTTCAGAGCGTATCTTTATTATATCTGAAGATTTATAATCTAAATAATTTCCAATATTTATTGCCATAGGCATTACATAACCGTAAGAATAATCTGTGTGTTCGCCTATTATGTTTACTCTTCCTGGTGAAAAGACTTTAGTCATAGTTTATTACCTCATTCAATGCATCTTCCCCTATATATTATATTAATTTTCTTACAAATATCCTTTAATTTTCTTGCATTTTCCTCTGGAACACCATCGTAAGTAAAATCCCATGTACTCATTTCAATTCCTGCTGCATATTTTATTTTATCGAAATCTCTTAAAATTGGATATATTTCTAAGTGCATATGGAATATATTCGAGAAGTTTCCTTTTAAAGGTGCTTGGATTAAAGCAAAAGAATAAGGCATTTCTCTATTAAATAGCTTGTTTAATATATTTAGACTAACCTTTAAAACATCTGCAAAGTCAACTATTTGTTCTTCATTAAATTGAGTAATATATTGTAAATGCATTTTTGGATAAATATGAATTTCAAAAGGCCAATTTGAATAAAATGGTAAGAAAGAAATAAAATTATTATTTTCATATATAGTTCTTTCGTTAGTTTTTGTCTCTTCTTTTAATATTCTGCAAAATAAACATTCATTATATCTCTTATAATGGTTTCTTGCATTTTGTATCATATTTCTAATTTTTAAAGGAATAAATGGCATTGCATAATATTGGCCATGTGGGTGAGTTAAACTAACACCTATTTCTTCTCCTTTATTTCTAAATATCATCAAATATTGAACCCTTCTATCATTAAGAAATTTTTTAGTTATGTTAATGTATTGATTAATTACCTTAACCAGTTGATCTATAGACAATTCATCTAAATCTTTAACATTATGCTCTGGAGTTTCTATAATAACTCCACATTCTCCAATCGACTTGGCTTTTCTATAAAAACCTTCATTTTTAACGTCTTCTGCATCAAAGCTTAATACGGCAAATTTGTTTAGTAATACTAGCGTATCCCATCCATATCCTGTTTCTTCAGCCCCAGGACAGAATGGACAATAATTTTGAGGTCTCCACCTTCTTTCTTTTCTAATAGAAGAAACCATTATCCATTGTCCAGTTAATGGGTTATATCTAAGCTCTCTCAAAGCCAATCCCTTAGATTATTTGTAATTAATTAAGTATATATTAATTTTGAAGTTGATTTAATATATGGGAAAAAATTTGAATATTGAGTTAAAAGATTCAAAGATATTTATTGATGGAAGGGAGTGTTGCGAAATTACTTTAAATGATAAAGAAATTAATGTTTATGGTAAACCAGAATATAGATTTCTTATAAAGTTAGGATTTAGAGGATATAAGGTATATCAAGATAATATATTAGTTGGTAAAGGTAAAGGATTGATACTTACATATAACTACGAAACTCTTAAGCCTATTAAAAAATCAGAATTATTAGCTTTAGATTTAATGTATGGTAATGAAATTACTATTTTAAATAAATATAATTCTTATGTTGGTACTATAAAGTTTAATGATGGAAATCTAATAGCAAATTTTAATTCTTATTATTTAGCCTTTGGTATAATATATCTTGCATATTTATTTGGTGTTATGAAAAACACAATTAATATGATGTCAAAAGAAAAGAAGAATCTTGAAAAACCAATAGTATCTATAAGAGCAAACAAATCTTATATGAAATTATCTTTATTAATATTTGTTGTTCTATTTATAATAATAATTTTTACGTCATATCTATCTGTTATTCTAGCTTATATTTTAGCATTGTTTTTGGTAATGGTGCCTTTATTAGCAAGAATCTTATCTGCTAATAATTTTATTAATTTTTATAATGATTATCTAGAAATTTATAATAATTTTTCTTATAAAAAATTAATAATATATTATTCAGATATAAAGGAGATAAAGAATTATAAAAAAGGATTTTTAATGTATTTAAGCAATCCTATCCTAGAAAAAAAGGAAATATATATACCATACAATCCTAAAATTAATAATAAATCTCTATCAGATTATTTACGTGAAAAAATTAATGAATAATTTTATTGATTAATTAATAATCTATATCTTATTTAACTTTAACTGATATTTTACCTATAATATCATTGTTTTCTATAATTTTATGTCCTTCTTTTACTTCTTCTAAATTGATTCTTTTTGATATATAAGGTTCTATTTCTCCATTTTCTACATATTTTATTGCATCTTTAAGTTCTAGCTTTGATGAGTTATGGATTCCATAAATCCTCAAATGTTTTAGATAAAACTTTTGCCAATTTATAGCAAAGGTATTACCTCCAAGAAATCCAAAAATCACAATTTTGCCATTAGTTTTTGCTACATCTAATGAGATGGGTAGTGTTGGATTGATAACGTAATCAATTATAACATCAACTCCATTTTTGTCAGTTATCTCTAAAACTCTATCTTTTACATCTTCTTCAGTACTTACAATAACATAGTCTGTGCCAATCGATTTTAATATTTTAGCCTTCTCATTACTTCTTGTAGTAGCTATGGTTTTTGCACCAAATAATTTTGCTATTTTAATGGAGAACGTACCAACTCCTCCAGAAGCTCCATGAATTAGTACAAAGTCGTCTTTTCTGATATTTCCTATCGTTACCAATGAATTCCATGAAATTGACAAAGACAAAGGTGATACACCTAATTTTTCTCCATCACCTTTAACCTTAATTAAGGTTTTTGAAGGAACTTTAATCAATTCTGCATGAGATCCATTTATATGAAACCCGATCATTTTCCATTGCTCACACATATGTTCTTTTCCTTCTAAGCAGAAATTGCAATGACCGCATCCATATACTGTATTGGCTATAACAAAATCTCCAGGATTTATGTCTGAACTATCATCTATATCTATAACCTTCCCGTATAAATCAACTCCAGGTATGTGGGGTAATGAAATGTTTATGCCAGGATAACCTCTTCTTATTAATGTATCTATTCTGTTTATTGACGAATATTCTACTTTAATTAACGCTTCTCCTCTATTTATTTTAGGATCTTCAAATTCTCCGACTTTTAAAACTTCTAGATCTCCATGGGAATTGAAATATACTGCCCTCATTTTCAACTCCTATTTTATACACTATTAAGTGGTTAAAACTCTTAACTTTTTTCCTTTTTTAATACTGATCCATTAATGAACATGTATTTTAGATGGGATAGATATGGTTCAGGTATCTTTAAATCTTCTAAATTTTTTATCACTTTATTTACATTATATTTTATTCTTTTTAAGATTATGTTTTTCGTTTCAGTATCAATAATAGCATATGCAGCTCTATAATCGTTATCTCTTGGTTCTCCAGCGCTGCCAGGATTTATTATAATGCTATTATTAATTTTTTTCATAAATTGATAATGAGTATGGCCTATAATATACATATCATAGGCTAATTTTTGAACTTTATTTTCACTACTTTTTAGCCTTAATTCTCTATGTAACATTTTAATCATATTATCATCACTGAGCCAAGGATAAAGATATCCATATAAAGGATTTGATGGAGATCCGTGAGTTAATAAAGCGTTTCCAAATCCCTCTATATTTATATCTAGATTAGTTTTAAAATTTTTAAGATAATCTATGTGAGATTTTTTTACTAGTTTTTTCGTATAATTTTCCCTAAAATAAACACTAATCCAATGAGTATCTTCACCGCACATACAATCTACATTATAAATTAATGCATTATCATGATTTCCTAAAACTGATTTAACTCCTACTTCTTTTAGTTTATCAATAACTTCTGCAGGATTTGGCCCATAATCAACTGTATCACCTAAAAATAATACTTCATCAAAATTTTCATTTTTAATTATTTCATTAAATGACTCTATGTTTCCATGTATATCACTTATTAATAATATTTTCATTTATATCCCTTAATTATTAATTTTGATTTTCATTTAAAAGAATTCACACATATTTTAAAAAATTTATAATTGTTTTTATGAATTTAGTCATTTCTAATATTTAAGAAAAAATTTTATCATGAAAATTCTCATCTATCCACAATTTTTATAATTATTAAAATATCTATTTATTTGCATAAAATTAAAGCTTATAATATTAAAAAGATTTATTTGAATAGGTGAAAATTAAGTGGAATGGGATGAAGAAAGACTGAAGATTTTAAATGAATTGAGAGCAAAAGGAATAAATCCATATCCTCAAAAATTTGAATTTTCTCATACTATAGCTCAAATCATAGAAGAAGCCAATAAAATAAATAAAAAAACGCATGAACCTTTCTTATTTAATATTTCTACAGTTGGAAGGATAGGTAATGTTAGAAGACATGGTAAAGCCTCTTTTATAGATATCTTTGATGAAGGAGAAAAATTGCAATTATATGCAAGGATTAATGAACTAGGAGAAGAAAAATATAATGAATTCCTTCATATTATTGGTAGAGGAGATATAATTGGAGTTAAGGGGGATTTATTTTATACGATGAAAGGTGAACTAACATTAAGAGTAAAAGAATATACCTTATTATCAAAAGCGTTAATTGAACCTCCAGATTGGTCAAAATTAACTCCAGAGTTTAGGTATGCACATAGATATGTTGATTTCTTATATAATAGTAATTCAAGAGAATTAATGCTGAAAAGATTTAGCATTATTCAACAAATAAGGACTTATTTGTATAAACAAGGATTTATTGAAGTAGAAACCCCTGTTTTGCAACCTGTTTACGGAGGAGCTTTAGCAAAACCTTTTAAATCTCACGTAAATGCTTTAAATGAGGATTGGTATTTAAGAATATCATTAGAACTTTATTTGAAAAGGTACATAGTTGGAGGATTTAATAAAGTATTTGAAATAGGCAAAGTATTTAGGAATGAGGATATAGATGTTACACATAATCCAGAATATACGTTAATGGAACTTTATTGGGCTTATGCAGACTATAAAGATATAATGAATTTAACAGAAAATCTCATTAGAGAAGTAGCAAGAAATGTTTTGAAAGAACCGAAAATTAAAAAAGTAATAAATGGAAAAGAATATGAAATTAACTTAGATAAGCCGTTTAACAAAATCGCTATGTATGATGCTCTATCTAATGCTATAGGTAAAAATATAGAAAATGTAAGTGATGATGAACTTAAAAAAATGTTAGATGAAATAGGGCAAAAGCCGAGAGGGAATTTATACATAAGAGGTTTTATGATAGAAAAATTGTTTGATAAATTGGTTGCAGATAACATTATAGAACCAACATTTATATTAGATTATCCAATTGAAACAACCCCATTATGTAAACCTCATAGAAGTAAGCCTGGTTTAGTAGAAAGATTCGAATTATATGCAGTTGGAATGGAACTAGCTAATGCATATACAGAACTTAACGATCCTGTACTTCAAGATGAATTATTTAAAAAAGAAATGGAAATGATGAAGAGAGGAGATGAAGAAGCTCACCCATATGATACTGACTTTGTAAGAGCCTTAAGTTATGGCATGCCTCCGACAGGTGGAGTTGGAATCGGAATAGATAGGCTTGTTATGCTATTAACTGGAGTTTACAGCATCAAAGAGATAATACCATATCCAATGATAAGCTATAAATTAATAGAAGAATAGCCATCGATTTTTATTAACAAAAGTAAGATTAATCCAAATAAGGCAGAAGAAAATAAATAAATTCCACTAACAAAAATACCTTTTAATAATATAAAGGAAAATATAACACCACCTAAAAAGCCAGCAATAGCCTTGCCTGTATATAATATGCCATTGTTCGAAGTTGAGTATTTGGCTCCGAAAATATCCCCAATCAATGAAAAATAAAGCGGAATTAAAGCTCCATCAAATAATCCAATTATTATAGCTGAAATAAATATTTGATTTATTGATAGTAAAGTGCTGCCAATGATGACTAAAATTATTGATATAATTAAAGTTCTATACCTTCCTAATTTATCTGATATCAATCCTATTATAGGTCTACCTATTCCACTCATAAATGCAAAAGTACTTATAAGTACTGCTAATAATCTGATGTTTTCTTCTTTAGAAATAAATGATAATGCGCTTGACATAGATAATAATGGCACTACAGAAAAAATATATGAGAAATAAATTAACCACCATTTACTTGTAATAATTACTTTACTTGGTTTTAATCCTGAAATACCTTTTGTTGGATATTCAGAAAAATAAAGAAGTATTGGCAAAATAATTAGTTCAGTTAAGCCTATTATTAATGAAGGTTCCCTAAAGGATTTGAATGATATTATGAAAGGATTAGCGATTGTGGCACCAAAACCAAATCCAAAAGAAACTAATCCTGTAGCAAATCCTCTCTTTTCTTGAAACCATTTAACTGCTAAATTCGATGCTATCATATATAATATACCTTCACCAGCACTTCCTAAAGACCAAAATAAATAAAACGAAATCAAACTTTTACTTATATATGTACCTAAAAAACCTAATGATGATAATATAGATGAAAATATACCTATAAGCTTTGGACCTTTTATATCAGCTATGTATCCGCCTATTACTTGAGAAATAGTTGAAAATATTGTAAATAATGTAAATGCAAATGAAATTTGAGCTATGCTAGCATTAAACCCTTTTATCAATAAGGGAGATAAGGCATTCCATGAATATTGATATAATGAATTAAAAGACATTACAATTATTCCTATTGCTAATAGTAGATTCTTTTTCAAATCTATTCCTCCCAACTATATTCAAGCAAATAAAAAATTAAAAGTAAAATCGGAATAGGCAAAGTGAACAAAAATAATTTGCTTATTGTAAAGTAACTAATAATTGTTAAAGCAATTAGTGGAGATATGAATTCTGCAGCTCCAGAAGAGGCTGAAAAGATCATATTTCCGAAAACTACATCATTTTTTTCTAAAGATTTAAATGTTTTATATAAGAAAGATGGATATAGAATTGAATGAGGTATGGAAAATAGTAAAAGTCCTATAATATTTAAGATTAGATTTCTTGTATTTAAGAAAACAAATATTAATGGAAGTATTGTAATTGATAATATTTCCATCTTAACTAAATCTTTTTCATCAGTTTTTATTAATATGAATCTTATTAATGATGATAAAACAAATAATGAAAAAAGTGAGATCATTATTAAATTTGGCTTCAAACCTAACGATTTAGTTTCATATATACCCCAATATGAAATTATTAGTGGTAATATTAGAGAGTAAATGAAATTTAACACAAAATATTTTATAAATTTTTTATTTTTGAGTATTGGAAATAAATTATCTATTTTTAATTTTATACTTATATCTATAGGATTATATTTATGTTTAGGAACAAGAATTAAAGGAGTTATTAATAATATAATTGCTGAAATAAATATGAATTTAAACGATAAATATGTTAGGATTATAGAAGAAAATAAAGTCCCAATGATAAGTCCCAATGATAAGGCAAATGAGTAAAGGGCTATGCCTTCAAATTTATTACTTGCTTGATGCATTGAAGGGGCCAATAATATAGAAATGGAGCCTAGTCCTATTCCTATTAATATTATTGAAGTGTATATTTGGGAATAATTATGATTAAAAATTAAAAGTAAGAATCCTAAAGATGCAAGCAAAAAACTAATTATTAAAAAATTATGAAATTTTTTAAAAAATGTTGTTAATATGGAGCCTATTCCATTAGAAACCCATAATAATGCTATTGCTATAGAAATGAATTTTGGCGATGCGATGAATGAGCTGATGTATAAAGGAATTACAGATTGAGCTATTATAGATGAAAATCTCACAATTGATGTTGATAAAAATAGAAAACCTATGTTATTTCCCTTCATAAACTTAAAACCCTGATATAACATTTTCATAAACTTTAATTAATTCATCCCCTATTATTTTGGGATCATGTCTTTCTTTAACAGTTTGTATACTATTTTCTGAGAAAGATTTTCTAATATTTTCGCTTGTAATTAAAACGGAAAGATATCTTTCATAATCCTCCTCATATTTACCAACAAATCCATTTATTCCATGAGAAATTGTCTCATTAATAGAATTTATATTGGATGATATAACAGGTATTCCATATGACATAGATTCCAATATTGTGAGTGCATATGCATCATATCTAGTAGGCAAGAATGTAATATCTGATAATGGCATTATTTTATTATAAAGTTCATCATCGCTTAGTTTTTCATAGTGGTATATATTTTTATGGTTATTAACAATTTTCTTTATATTACTAGGCATAGGACCTATATAAAATAGGTTTATATTATTAAAGTCCTTTGTGAGTTTTAAGAATACTTTTAATACTATATCTCCTCCCTTTCTAATGAAATCTCTTCCTATAAACAATATGTTTATACCATTATGATTTATCTTTTTTTCAGAATTTATTGGCATTGGAGGAGGTATTACAACAACTTTGGAAGAATCAACACCGTCTTTAATAAAACCTTTTCGGGCCCATTCAGACCATGTTATAATTGCTCTACAAGGTGATGAATTTAAATAATATGTTAGAAAATCGACGGCAACATTATACGTAAATCCTTTACCCCCATAATATTGATCTAAAAATTGGCTAGGGCTCTCATCATTTTCATGAATCCATGGTTTTGAGTATAAATAAAAGTTCCAAAAGAATGAATGAATTATTTTTTCATCTTTAGGCATAGGTTGAGATATACCTTTTAATACAAGTCGTGATATAGTAGCAATCATAGTGTCTTTACTATATTCATATTGTGATGTTTTTTTAAATGGTGGAATAATATCGTAAAATATGGTATATTTTATGTTATTTGGATGGAACCTATATCTAAGATATGGTCCTCTCCTTAATTTTTTTGTTCTGCCATCTATTTCTGATACTAGCATTACTTTCATTGAACATCGCCTAATGAAACTTCTATTGAAGGAGCGAAGTATTTTAAAATTTCAGACCTGCTTAAAATTCTCATATATTGTTCTGGCATCGGGAAAGCTGAGGATCTCATATCTTTGAGGTTTTTCCATTTTACAGTTGGATAAATCAAATCTTTTGCTTTATCCGCTCTATATTTATATTTTATTACTGTTTCAAAAATTTCTCTTATTACATCCTTTATATCTTTCTTTCTAGAAAATCCTAAAGATGGAAGTATTTTATGTTCTACAGCATAAAAATGATCTTCAGCCTCAACTCTTGGATTTTCTATTGATTTTATCTTTGGTTTTATACCAAACTCATTAGCTACTTCAATGACTTTCTCTGCGAGTTCTGTTGTATTATATATTTCATCCAATTGATTGACAACTCTATATTCATTTTCTTTTGGTGGGTTTTCTAATAACAAAGTTAATGCATTAATGCTATCATATAATGATAGAAATCCTCTAGTTTGCTTCCCTTTTCCATATATAAGCAACTCGTTTAACACAACTGCTTGGACTACATATTTGTTAATAACCGTTCCCCAATTCGAATCGAAATCAAACCTAGTTTCTAATGCATCATCAACTATTTCATCAGTTTTCGTTCCATAAACTACTCCCTGCATTACATCAGTTGCTCTAATACCATGTAACTTATTGGCTAAAATTAAGTTATACGTATCGAAAATCTTTGTTAAATGATAATAGCTTTGGCCCATTCTCGGAAACATTACTTTGGTTTTTCTGTTTTTATATTCTATTTCTATATCTCCTTCAGTAATTTCAATATTAGGCGTTCCATATTCTCCCATCGAACCCATCTTAAGTAAATGGGCCCCTGGAGAATGTCTTATCATGGAAAACATTATATTTATGTTTGCAACAACGTTATTAACTTCAGTATATAATACATGTTCTTGATCAATCATACTAAATGGTGCACTTCTTTGCTGGGCGAGATGTACAACAGCCTCAGGTTTATATTTTGAAATAAGTTGCTCAACTTGTTCTGGGTCTCTTGCATCTACTGGCTCAAAAATTAAATTATCTTTACCAAAAATTTCCTTATAAGCTTGCAATCTTTCAGACATAGATTTTATAGGCGTTAATGAATCCGATTTAACAGATTTTACTAATGCTCTAGTAGAAAAATTATCAGCTAATATTATTGGTATATCATATTTTACGCCCAAATGTAATGCCAATGGCCATCCTATATATCCGTCAGCACCGAATATTATTATTGGCCCTTTCATTATATTACGCCCAAAAATAAATACGAAGTGTATAAAATTTATACTAACCAGTACAGGGAGTATAGACAAATTGTCTATTTCATATACCTTTAAAATTACATTATTTCTTTTAAAAGGAATTTCCTTCGTCTTAACTAAAAATGCAAAGCTTTTATTATTTTGCAATGGATTTTATCCTTTTTTATTAAGAATTTTTACA
>DAXV01000018.1 GCA_002506595.1 Acidilobaceae archaeon UBA158 | reverse complement strand
ACCAATGGAGATAACCAAGCTATAGTATATGCAGTTGCAAGCCTTTTTCCTCTCATTGATGGTTGGAAGAATTCTGTCGACATTATATCTACAACAAGTATTGCTTCTGGACCTGCTCCTAGTCCTGCAAAAAACCTCAGAGCCCCTAATACATAAATGTTTGGTGAGAATGGAGTCAATAAGTATGCAACGCTCATTATTACCATATTTATTAGTATAACTGTCTTTCTACCAAAATAATCCCCTATATATCCTAAAAGTATTACTCCGACAAATGCTCCTAAGAAGAATATTGCTATTGTATAAAATATTGAAGTTGAAACGCTAACATGATAGTAAAGATGTATTGGCGCAACAGTGAATCCTCCTGCAAATATATCGTATAAATCAAAAAATTCTCCCAAGCTAAGTAATATAAGCAGTTTTGTATGTAAACTTGTCCAAGGAAGCCTATCTAATCTAGCTGCAATAGAATGCTTACCTACATTGGATCCCATGCTAAACACCGCTGTTAATATAATAAAGTATTTATAGTAAATAATACTTATATAAAAGGGGTTTTATGTAAAGTAAATATCTTATAAAATCAATTTGTAAATTAGGGGACCTATTTGATAAAATTAATAGATGATACATTAAGAGAAGGACTTCAATCTCCAGGGCTATCATTTACAATACAAGAAAAAATAAAGATAGCTGAATTACTAGGAAAAGCTGGCATTGAAACAGCTATTGTAAGTTATCCATCAGCTCATTGGTCAGAGAAAAAGGTTACAGAAGAAATAATTTCAAAAAATTTAATAAAAAATGTTTATGGACTTGGAAGAGCAATTAAAAATGATATTGATGAAATTTATAATACTGGTGCTCATATAGCTTTGCACTTTCCTTTTATATATGAAAATATTGATAAGGTAATAGAAGATATTAAATATGCAATAAAAAAGGACGATTTAACTACAGTAGCTTTAGTAGATGTGGTATCTAATAGATCATCAATTATAAATATATTAAAAAAATTATATGATATAGGGTTAAGAAAAGCGCAACTACCAGACACCACTGGCAAAGCAATGCCACCTTTTATGAGGGATTTAATAAAAGAGGTAAAAATGAATTTTAAAGAAGATATGGAAGTTGAAGTTCATTGCCATAATGATCATGGATTAGCTATTGCAAACTGCTTGGCAGCATTAGAAGAAGGGGCTTCATCAGTATCTGTAACAGTATATGGAATTGGGGAAAGAAATGGAATTGCAGATTTATATATTATTTATAATGCATTGAAAAAATATGGAAAACAAATTAATTTAAATGAAGATCATCTCTCGAATTTATATAAATATGTAGGAGAATTATTGATAAATAAAGTTGGATACCAATTCTTTTTTGATAACTTTCCAATAATAGGTACCAATACAAATATTATGACAGCAGGAACTCATGCATCGTATCAATCATTGTTTTCTCAGAAAGGATTTTCTGTAAATGTTTATGCTGGTAAAAGTCTTATTAAAAAAATCCTGCAAAGCTATAATATAAATCTAAGCGATGAAAAATTAACGGCATTAGTAAACATAATAAAAGATAAGAGCGTTAATGAGGGAAGGGCCTTAACTTATGATGAGGTATTGAAATTATCTAAGGAGGTGTAATTATGAGAGCTTTGGAAATAGGTCATATAGTAGCAGGACCAACGGCTGGATTATTGCTATCTTCGATAGGGTTTGAGGTTATAAAAATAGAAAAACCAAATGAGGGTGACATAGCGAGAAGACTACCTGGCAGCAGCTCTGGAACATTTCCTTACTTAAATTGGGGAAAGAAAAGTATTACATTGGATATATTTAAAGATGAAGGAAAAGAGATATTCAAAAAGCTATTAAAAACTTCTGATATATTAATAGATAATTTGGGTAGGGGGGCTTTAGACAAAGCTGGTTTTAGCTATGATGAAATAAAGAAAATTAATCCAAAAATCATCTATGCATCTATAAAAGCATATGGTTATGGACCTTTTGAAAACAGAAAATCATTAGACTATCCTATTGAAGTTCATAGCGGTTTAGCTTATATGACAGGTTTAAAAAATAGGCCGTTGAGATTAGGAGCTTCCATAGTTGATATCGGAGCTGCTATGTTTGCTGTTATAGGTATTTTGGAAAAACTATTGGAAAGAGAAAAAACGGGTTTGGGTGGATTTATAGATGTAGGATTGTTTGAAACTGCTATGTTTTTTGTGGGACAACATATATCTACATATCAGGTTTTAGGTAAAGAAATTTTACCAATTAATGAGGAAGGGTTTGCTTGGGGAATTTATGATTTCTTTGAAACAAAGGATGGAAATGTAATTTTTATAGCAGTAACAACAGATAAACAATGGAAAGAGTTCTGTAAGTCTTTAAACTTAAACATATGTGATGATGCAAGATTTGAAAAAAATGAAGATAGATATAAAAACAGGAGCTTCTTAATCCCATATTTGCAAGATATAATAAGAAAATTCAATATTGATGAGATAACAAAATTGCTCGAAAATAATAACATAAGTTATGCAAAGCTAAATAAGCCATGGGATCTTTTAGAAGATCCTCACGCATCGAGAAAAATGATAGACGTGGTTTTTAACAATAAAGAAATAAAGGTACCCACCCCACCAATTATTAATGAAACCAAAAACAAAAAGGTACCTCCTTTAGGAGAATCTACATATGAAATTCTTCATGAATTGGGTTACAATGATAATGATATTATCAGTTTAAAACAAAAAGGCGTTATATGATTATGAGCCTGGTAATATATTAGACAAAATTTTATATATTGTATTCCTTATATGATAAATTATGGTTGATTGGGACATACCCATTTTATTGCTAAGCTCTTCCAAACTAATTTCTCTAGGCCATGTAAAATATCCATATTTATATGCCTTATATAAAATCTCATATTCTCTACTATTTACATTACTTAAATCCAATATAACTTTAGATGTCCAATTTAAAATAGACTTCATTGTTGCTTCTCCATAATTCAAGCTAATAACTTGATTATTTCGCGATATTTCATTTATGACATCATCTAAATTTTTCTTCCCCTTTATTAAAATTAAAAATCTTTCATATCCATCGCCAGCAATTGTTGGAGTTAAGAGGGTTGCATTATATTTAACTAATGTTTTAACTATCCCATGGCCTTCCTTTATACCCCTAAACAAAATTCCATGGCCACCTATTTTATCCCAATCAAGGGATTCAAAATCATCATATTTTTTCTTCCAAGATTTAATACCATATTCTAGGTTTTTCTCCTTTACTCCAACAAATGCAACTATAGAGTTAAAACTTTTATCTACGGGTAAGACTGACAATGATAAGACTTCTTCTTCAAAGTCATGAGCAATCCTTGATAAACCGCAGCTGCTTTTTACAGACATATCAAGTATAATCATTCTTTTACCTCATTCTTATTATATTAAATTTTAACTTAATAAAGATTTATAAATAATGTATATTTACATGAATACATATTTTATAGTCATAAAATAATCATTTTAATAACTATTAATTCTAATAGACATATGAAAAATGAAAGGCGATTAATTATGAAATATATATGGTACGATTTGAGTCATGTTTATGAAGAGGGCATGGTAGAAGGTTATGGTCATTTACCTTTAAAAACTGAAAGAGTTGTTAACGTAACTGGCTCAAAAATCACAAATATTACTTTTAACTCTCATTCTGGGACTCATATAGATGCTCCATACCATCTCGTTAATAATGGAATAACAATTGATTTAATTCCTCCAGAATTTTTTACTGGCTTTGCGGCAATATTAAATATTGAGAAAAAAGAATTAGAGCCTATAACATATGATGATATAAAAAGCTACTCTGCTTTGTTAGAAAAAGTAGACTTTGCCTTTATTAGAACTGGTTGGGAAGAGCAATGGGGAAATGAAAGTTATACATGGAAATATCCTTATATTTTGCCTGAGGCGGCAAATCTCTTAACAAAATTTAAAATTAGAATTGTAGGCATTGATACAATGTCTCCAGATCCTTCGATAAGAAGCGGACTTAGAAAAGGAAATTTTGCTCATGATGTTTTATTAAAAAATAATATATTGATTATTGAAAATCTAACTGGTTTAAAACCAATTTTAGGAAAAATTGTCGAGACCTTTTGCTTTCCACTTAAAATTAAAAATGGTGATGGATCCCCAGTTAGAGTCGTTGCAAGAGAGTTAATTAACTAAAAATAAAAACATTTTATTGATAATTAAATGAAAATGCTTAAAATAAATTATTATATATAAAAACAATTAATATGAATTATAACTTAGACTAAATAATTATATAAAAACAGGAATTGATACGAAAAGTATATGTTTAAACAAAAACAACCCTTTATTTTTTTATTCCAAAAAGTCAATTATTTTATAAGCGTTTTCGTTTTCTATAATTTCTTATTTTTATAACAATTTTTATTTCAATAAATAATCAAGATTTTATCTCATTAATAAAATAAGCAATAAAATTATAACTAAAATATAATATATAATTTATATATTTTTTAAAAATTTTACTTTTTTTTATCAATAGTGAAAAATTTAAAGTTTTTTTATTTTGCTAATTAAAGCTCTTTTATATAAAGCATTTTACCTTTGTTACACTTTATATAATAATTGCTGGGATTTATTATGATAGAAAACATTTTATTAAAATCTACTAAAAATACTACAAAATATTTAACAGTTGGAGGAATTGGTGTAAGTGAAGGACATTATATAGAAGACATGGAAGTTGCTGAAGCAGCATTAAAGGCAATATAAGGGTGAATGAAATGGGAAAAACAATTGCAGAAAAAATTTTTCAAAATCATTTAACAAAGGACTCTGATGAGGCAAAAGCTGGAAATTATGTGCTCGCAAGCCCTGATGTCATTCTTTTAAATGATGTTAGTGGGCCCGTTGCTATTAAACAATTCAATAAGATAGGTGCAGAAAAAGTTGCAAATAATGAAAGCATAGTAATTGTTTTAGATCATTTTTCCCCTCCTCCAAATATTGATGCAGCAGAAAACAACAAGATGCTAAGAGATTTCGCTAAAAAACAAGATATAAAAAACATATTCGAAATAGGTGAGGGGATAGAACACACATTATTGCCTGAATCAGGCTTTATTAAGCCAGGTTCTCTTATCATTGGTGGAGATTCTCATACAACAACATATGGAGCGTTTAACGCCTTGGGCACAGGATTTGGTGCAACAGACATTGGAGTTTCTATGGCCTTAGGATACCTATGGTTTTTAGTTCCAGAATCAATAAAATTTGAAATAGATGGAAAAAGACCTCCTTTTGTTACTGGAAAAGATTTAGTATTAAATATAATTGGAGATATAGGGGTTGATGGAGCTACTTATATGTCTATGGAATTTTCCGGTGATGCTTTGCTAAAGTTTAATGTAGATGAGTATATGCATATCTCAAATATGTCTGTAGAAGCAGGGGCTAAATCTGGTATATTTCAGCCAAATGATAACATAATAGAATGGGCTAAGACTAAGTTTTCAGATAAATATGATAAATTACTGGTTAAGCCAGATTATAACGCAAATTATTATTTGATTAAAAAATATGATATTTCAAATATGGAACCTTTGATAGCAAAGCCTCATTCTCCTGGTAATGTGTCTCCTATATCAGAAGTTGAAGGTATACCTGTTAACCAGGTATATATTGGAAACTGCGCAAACGGAACATTAACTGACTTAAGGCAAGCTGCCTCAATATTAAAGGGCAAAAGAATAGCAAAAGGTGTTAGATTAATCGTAGTTGCAGCAACAAGATTAATTTATATAAAAGCATTAAAGGAAGGGCTAATAGAGACTTTTTTAAATGCAGGTGCTTTTGTCACACATTCAACTTGTGGCGCATGCGCAGGATTACACATGGGTCTGCTAGCAGATAATGAAATAGCAATCACAACAACAAATAGGAACTTCCAAGGAAGAATGGGGTCATCGAAGGCAAAGGTCTATTTAAGCAACGCCTTTGTTGCAGCAGCAAGTGCAGTAAAAGGAGAAATAACGGATCCCAGAAAATTAGAGGATTGGAATGAAGTTTCTAGACTTGTTTATGGGTGATTAAAATGGTTATAAAAGGCTATATACATGTTTTGGGAGATAATGTAGATACAGATGTAATAATACCTGGAAGATATTTAATGATAACAGATCCTAATGAAGTTGCAAAACATCTTTTTGAAGGAGTTGAACCTGAATTTATAAAAAGAGTAAAACCTAACGATGTTCTAATTGCTGGCAAAAACTTTGGTAGTGGCTCCTCTAGAGAGCAGGCTGCAAGCGGAATAAAAGCCTTGGGAATAGGCGCTATAATAGCAAAAAGCTATGCTAGAATATTTTTCAGAAATGCTATAAACATTGGACTGCCAATATTTACTTCAAATGAAATAGTTGATTACATCAATGAAAAAATTAAGAATTTATTGTTCAATGGTTCATATATAAAATCTACTAGCCTATTAATTTCAATAGATTCAAATAATGGAACCGTTGAAATTGAAGATAAGCAATTTAGAATAAATCCATTACCTGAATTCATTCAGGAAATTATGAAAAATAACGACTTGATTGGCTGGGCTAAGAGCAGATTAAGGAATAAAGGCTAACATACAATATATTAAAGAGCAATTCTAATTACTTTGTAGTATTTATAAATATATTGCCTTTAGGGGAAATATATTCTAATTATATAATAAATGAAAGCCTCG
>DAXV01000074.1:453-2545 GCA_002506595.1 Acidilobaceae archaeon UBA158 | reverse complement strand
CAACTAATTCAACTCTTTATTGGAATGATTCCTGTTTATATTATTTAATGCCTTCTTATGATAAAATTAGTAAGGTAATAGCTATTAAAATAAATGAAAAAGGTGAATTTGATGGAATTGATGTAAGTGATTTTTCTTTAGAGCATTTACCTAAATATATGCATGCTGATGCCATTGGTAGTACAAATCCTCCAGTCTGGAGTCCTTCATACATAATAGATAGCAAGTTTATATCATTACTAAAAAAATTTATACTGTCTTCAAAAACAAACGAAAATTCCATAAAGATAAATAAAAAAGTAGCAAAGGAAATCTCAAAAATATTTGGAAGCCATATTATTGGAGTTTTCACAAAGCAAGAAGATATACCCGTAGTCCAAAACCAACAATTTTCATTTGTAAACCTATTTACAAGGTTATCAGAAGAATGTAATAAACAAAAAAGAAATAAGGATGATACAATTACTATACCTGAGGCTCTTATTCAAGAAATAACACCTGTTTTTGAAGCTATTTATAGCAGCATGATATCATCTCAAGACGCTACATCCCAAAAGAGAAAGAAATCAAAAAAACAGACAGAATCGCAACAATTTTTATTAACTTTTAAATTTAAGAAAGGTAATCAATACTATTTTCCTGGTGAAATAAGTGAAATAAGGGATTTAATTATACAATCTTTTAATCAAAAAATAACTTCTAATAGAAAAGGAGTCTGTTCTTTTTGTTGTCAAACGAAATCACTTATTGCTAATCCTTCTTTTAATAAAGGTTGGCAATTCTTTACAACAAATAACGAAAATTATATTATCAACAATTTTGATATAGATTCTGTAGATAAACAATTACCAATATGTATTGATTGTTATCATTTATTTCTTGTTGGTTCTACTTATATAAAGCAAATGTTAAATTTTCCTTTCAGAAAACCAATTTCTTATTATGTTATTCCTTCTTTCCTTAATGATAATAGCTATAAGCAGTTAGGGATATTGAATTTAGCTAATCACTTGGAAACATTTGATTATCATAAAAATTTAATTAATGACCAAGAAGATGCAAATGAATATTTCTTATATGAAATCCAAGAAGAACAAGATATTTTATTTTTAGATTTTCTATTCAATGAACAAGAAGGTGCAAATTCTCAAGTAATAATACATTTACATATACCAGATGTTTTCCCATCAAGATTACAAGAATTATTTAAAATTAAAAACACAATAGAAACTATGTTCACATATACTTCAGAAAATAACTCAAAAAATAAAGTTCCAAAGAATAATCCTTACTTCTTTACTTATTCTAAAATTTATAACTTCTCTTTTTATACATCTTCTAATAACAAAGAAATATCATTAGATACAAAAACTTTTTATACGATATTATACAATACGTTTAAACAAATTCCGATATCTCAAGAATCTCAAGAAGTTATATATTCGTATTTTATGCAAAAAATAAACAAAACGTTTTCTCATTCTAATACAGAACAAGAAGATTCTAATACAAAACAAAAAAATTTTAATACAAAACAAAAAAAATCTAATACAAAACAAAAAGATATTTTCAACATTACTATGGATGCATTTGCAAGTTATCTTTTCATACTTTTAAGTACAAATGGAGGTTTTAGTATGCAAAACACTGCCCAAAGATTGGAGTCTGCTGAAAACATTGAGCAGTTTTTTGAAAGATCTTCTTTCAATACTGCTGCTAAAAAAGGGCTTTTTCTTACAGGAGTTTTGATAGGTAGAGTATTATCAGTCCAGAATCAGGACAAAGGTAGTATGCCATTCCTAAATAAACTAAAGGGAATGAAAATGTCTGTAGAAGATTTTCATAGCATATTAGGAGAAGCCATGATAAAATTAGAAGAATATACCAATCAATATTCATGGCTAAAAAAATATAGACCTTTATATCTTTATATTTCAACATATTTGACACAAGCAACTGATTTAGACACGATGAATGATAATGAACTTAACTTTTTTATTACAATTGGTATAGGACAGGGAATTTTTTACGATTCACCTTTCTTAAATGTATACCATAAACAACATACAAAGAAAAAAGAAGAAGAATTTAC
>DAXV01000074.1:0-437 GCA_002506595.1 Acidilobaceae archaeon UBA158 | reverse complement strand
GAAGAAGTTGACGAAGAAGTTGACGAAGAATGAAAACTTATAATGTATTTATACTTTATTATAACAAACGCACAGACAAAAACCGCCAGCTGGAATGTCTGTGTTTCTTAAAGGCGGAATATAAATGTCCAGCCTAAACTGTGTAAAAGCAGTTTAGTTAAAAGGTAGTTTTATGACAGAAATGTTAGAAAATAACTATGTAGAATCTGTAGAACAAACATCTACAGAAAACAAACTCGTAGAAAACAGACGTGAAATTTTGTTCTTGTATGATGTTACAAGAGCCAATCCAAACGGAGACCCTGATGACGAAAATCGTCCTAGATCTGACAAAGCCGTTAATATCTGCCTTGTCTCAGATAATAGAATAAAACGAACTATCAGAGATCAAATTATAGAATGGCATTTGAATTCACAACCTAAATACCATGTTGATT
>DAXV01000048.1 GCA_002506595.1 Acidilobaceae archaeon UBA158 | reverse complement strand
AGGAGTGATTTGATATGCATAAGAAGAGCAGGAGAGGTAATTCACATTCAATAAGGCCTTCAACGTTTACAGCTAATTGGATTACTTATTCACAGCAAGAAGTAGAGATGATAATAGAGGAATTAGCTAAGAAAGGTTATACTCCATCACAAATAGGTTTAGTATTAAGGGATCAATTCGGAATACCACTTGCTAAGCCAATTATAGGTAAAAAAATTGGGAAAGTTTTGGAAGAGAAGAACTTATCTCCAAAAATACCTGAAGATCTTTTTAATTTGATTAAAAAAGCAGTTAATTTGAGGAGGCATTTAGATGAACATCCTAAAGACAAGACTAGCATGAGGGGTTTGATATTTACTGAAAGCAAGATAAGGAGACTTTCAAATTATTATAAGAAAGTTGGGAAACTAAGTAAAGATTGGGTATATGATCCAAACGCTGCAAAGCTATTGGTTGCTGGAAGCAGCTAAAAATAAATTGAAACTGTTATTATAAATAACTAAATGAAGCGAAAGCCTTAATAAGTTTTTTATGCTTTAATAAGATGAATAATAATAAAAATAATGACATATAATAGAAGAATTCTAAGAATAATAAGGTGAAAACAGATTGCTTAAAATAAGACTTGATAAAGGTAAGGATATTGATAAACTTAAGTTACAAATTTCAACTGCATTAAGTAAAGCATTCCAAGAATCTAAAGATAACAACATTCTTAGAATTATTGTATATCCATCTTTAGAAAATATAATAGGAGGTTTAATGTTATTTAATGTTGCGTTAAATCTTAATATAAAGGCATCAATATCTACTAGATTAAATCCCCCATTAAAGATTACAGATCCTAGTATATTAATTGGCTATTCTAATCTGAATTATAAAGTGAGCGATATAGAATCCATATTGGTTTCTCTATCTCATGAAATTAATGAAATACCAGTAGGAAATTCTACATTTGTTGAAATAAATGGTAGCATAGGTTCCGGAATTTATTTTGCTTTAAAAGGATCTGATATAATTAACGTCAAACCAGAATATGCTATATTGTCATTAGCATCTACTTATGCAAGTAAATATGTTAGCAAAATAGGAGAGTTTAGTTCTTTCGATAAAGATGTCATAGAAGCATTGATAACATCAGATGATAATCTTAATATGGAAATAGTAACAGGCTTAAAAATATTTAGACCAACTTCAATAAATTTCTGTGAATCATTATCAATTACTTTAAATCCATTATACTTAACATTAATTAACGAAGATTCTTGTATGAAATTTTTAAAAGAAAATGGATTTGATATGCTTATTAGCTCAAACATAGGAAAAATTGATAACGAAACTAATAAAAAGTTGGCCATATCTATATATAAATATTTGACCAATAATGTCATAAAAAAAGAAATAGATGTTCAAGATTACGTAGGAGGGGTTGAAGTATCTAAAGCTAGAATTGTTATGCAAGATCCAAGAGAAGTTATGTATTCTATAATGCTACTTATGGAAACAATGGGATTCCATTCTGCAGTTGGTCTCATAGCTGATTATGAAAACGAGTATCCTCAAATACCTCATTTCCTTAAGTCTTCAGTAAAAATTTCTGAAGATGTTATTTTAAATAATAAATTTAGCAGAGCATCTCAAATAAATTTTGCAAAAGTTTATGTTACAAATGAAGACAACTTGCCTATAACGATAATACAGAAACAATTAAAAATGATGGGTTACATTGAAAACGATGCTATATTAGGATATCTAGATAAAAATAAATTAAAAATACCTGTATTATCATTAGAAGATTCTTTAGGATATGGATCTGCTGCCAGATTCGTTCAAACATTTAAAGCAGAATTCGATGGTGATTCGATATGGATGAAGATAGCATAGAATGCACTGCAGAATTAGTCATATTTAATAAAGACGCAATTGCTATAGTTAAATCATTAACTCCAGATAATATAAAAGATCTACCAAATTATTTAGATATCAATTGTAGAAATGAAAACGATAAGTTAATTTGTGTAATTAAGATTAAAGATTGTAAAGATTCAAAAAGAATTTTGTCGTTAAAGAATACACTAGATGATCTATTAATTAACATAAGGTCAATTATAGATTCAATAAATATTTCATCTTAAATTCACTTTTTTATTTAGTAAAATAATTCGCACTTAGACTTCAGGTTTTATTTCTTATTAATATGCAAATTATTAAACTTTTTAGTAAAAAATTTAAATAAATTAAAATGATAAATTCTAGTAAATTGGTTAGAAGGATTTAAAACCTCAAACTTTTAATTCTAAATGTGCGAAAAAGAATAAGGTGTGCTTGAATTGCCAAGACAAAGGTCAAAAACTTCAGTTAAAGATGCTTGGAAGTTAAAGAAATGGTATAATATAATATCACCAGATGCGTTTGGGAAAGTACAAATAGGCTTAACTCCAGCTGATTCTGAGGAAAAGCTAAATAAAAGAACAGTTGAGATAACACTTTTTGATATAACAGGAAACTATTCTCATGTTAATACAAAATTAAAGTTTCAGGTAAATTCTATAAGCGAAGATAATGCCTATACAGTATTTAAAGGACATGAATTGTTAAGAGATTATTTAAGGAGCTTAACTAGAAGAAGAAGTAGTAAAATAGCTATAATACTGAATGTTACTACAAAAGATGGAGCTAAAATAAGAGTCACTTCAGCTGTATTTACTCAATATAGATGTAAGACAAGCCAAAAACAAACAATTAGAAGAATTATGAAAGATATAATTGAAAGTAAAGGAAGCCAATTAACATTTGATGAATTTGTTAGACAGGCTGTATTTGGAGATCAAGATGAAAGCTTGGCCCAAGAAATAACTAAAGCAGCTAAAAAGGTTTGCAATATAAGAAAAGTAGAAATTATAAAGCAAAAAGTTATAGAATTGCCAAAGAATATTGTCAACCCTCAAGAGGCAACAAATTAATTCTTAATATGAAATCTTTTAACACAAAATAATATTATATGCATTTATTTGTAAATCATTTGTATGATGCCTTTTTTAAAAGATTTTGGCAATAAATTTAATAATATATTTTAAGGATTTTATATTGGGAATATGTTTTATGCCAGAAGTGCATGAAGAAGTCATTAATGTAAAGCTTGCCGAAATCCTAAGCAAAGAATTTGGTATAGATGCTAGATCTGAGAGGCAAAAAGGAAGATTAAGACCAGATATAAGATGTTATTATAAAGGATTTAAGGTAGGTATCGAGGCTTCATATAATAAACAAGATGCTGAAAAAGATGCTAAAGCAAGAATAGAACAAGGGCTGGTTGATGTTTCAATAGCTCTTTGGATTAAGAAAGCATATCATGATGTGCCTGAAAATTACCTTTACAAGCTAATTAAGGAATCAAAATTTGATGTAAGAATTTTTGTTGCTAAAGAAATAGAGAATACGATTCTAGCATATATAATGAAGACAAAGAAGATATCACAATCAGTTAGTGGCTGGTTTACAGAATTAGATATACCGAAAATAAAGGATGTTATAGATGCATCAATAGAATTTCTGATAGGAAGATATGAAATAGATAAATATGTGAATGAAATTAAAGAAAAGATCAATGATTTCATTAAAGCTCTAAACGATTTAGATAAAGATAATAAAATTAAGAGCAAAGTTCATGATGTTCTGTATAAGCTATATGGGTTTTCAATTACAGGCTCAGGAGACCCTAATATATTATTTGGACAAGCAGCTCTTTCCATAATATTATCATCTGCATTTTATGAACACATTAGATCAAGACATTATAATCTAGAGCCGTTATCAAAATATATAAATAAAAGTGGAATTGAAGGTTTGATTCACGCTCTCAACGATTTATTAAAAATAGATTATAAGAATGTAATAACAATGACTATTGAGATACTTAATTCATTGCCTCCAGCGATAGCGCATAATGTAAGAGAACTCGTTCAGCTCGGAATAGATATCGCTCAAAATCAAGGTCTTTTAGGAAAAGATTTTGCAGGGAGAATTTATCATGAAATTACTGGAGATTTAGCCTACAGAAAAGGTTTTGCAACATTCTATACTAGTATACCAGCTGCTGAACTTTTGGCCTTGTTGGCAGTCAAGGAGCTATTTGGTTTAAGTAGAAACTTAACGAAGTTAAGCAATGAAGAAACTAAAAAGATACTTGAAAAGATTGAGAATATTAAAGTAGGGGATTTTGCATGTGGTAGCGGAACTCTTTTAACAGCATCATATAATTCTTTAGACCGTTTATTAAATGTGCTTAAGTTTTATTATGACCTAGACTATAATGAGGAAACCATAAAAAAGAATATTATTGAAGAAGGAATTTATGGAATTGATGCTTTAAGATATGCATCACAAATAGCTGCAATAAATTTATCTCTTATTGGCCCAGGAAACATTTCTAAAACTAATATTTATACAATTTATTTAGGTAATATACCAAATAAAGGCGCATGGCTTGGTAGCCTAGAATTGCTTTATGATCCTAAAAGAATAGGGGGTTTATGGGCATATATAGAAGGGGGAATAACAGGTGCGGTTGAAAAGACATCTCTTGAAGGTTCAGAGGGTACTTTTTCTATACCCGATGGATTTGATATAGTTATTATGAATCCTCCTTTTACTAGAGCAACTGGAAGAACGAAGCAATTTGAAGACGCGAATCTTGAAAAAGGTCTTTTTGGATTTATAACTGATGAAAAAACAAGAAAAATTTTAATTAAGAGATTAAATACTTTAAGAGATAGTGTTAAAAAGAATCTTTTAAATATAGCAAATGATACTAAAGCAATTCTTCCAAAAGAAATTCAAGTTATACTTGATGATAAAGATTATGAGCCATATCTTAATATAGGACAAGCTGGTGAAGGCTTTCTATTTTTATATCTTGCATACAAATATGTTAAACTTGGAGGAGTTATAGCTTTTGTTCTGCCTAGAAATCTTCTTGCTGGCGTATCATGGTTTTTGAATAGAGTTTTATTAGCATCAAAATTCCAATTGAAATATGTTATAGTTAGTAGTGATAGCAAAGAAGGATATAACTTTTCTGAAAGCACCAGTTTAAGTGAAGTTTTGATTGTTGCAAAAAGAGTTAATGATCATAATGAATTTGAAGAAACTGTATTTATTAATTTACTTAATAAACCAAAGTCAAGTCTCGAATCAATGATTTTAGCTGATCATATAGATAATGAAGAGGGTATTATAAAAATTAGTGAAAGCAATGCAGCTATTGTAAGTAAAATAAATAGGCATGAGCTTATAAAGAACTTAGATAATTGGAATAGATTTGTAGCAATTCCAGAAACAGAGCTTTTGAAAGAGATCATGGACTTGATTAATAATGGTGAATTAAAAATAGGTAAAAAAGACATAAAGATACCCTTAATCAAGTTAAATGATATTATACAAACTATTGGTATAGACAGACATCAGTTCCATGATTTGTTCAAAGTAGTTAATATAGAAACTATTAGACCTATAATTTATAGTGGTAAAAAAGAAATAAGAAAAAAGATGATTATTGAACCTAATGCATATGCAGATCTTAAAGATAAGAAAGGAGATGAAATATTTTCAAGCTTCTCTGGTAGAATATTATTACCTGACAGAATAGCATGGGACACATCTAATATAATTGCAATTTATTCTAATAAACCAGTTCTTGCAAATCTATTTTATGCAATTAGACTTAAACAAATAAAAAATATCGAATTAGAAAAGTTAGAGAAAGCCATTACTTTATGGCTTAATACAACATGGGGCATGTTAATAGTCTTAGTAAACAGAGAAGAGACTGGAAAGGCTTGGACGAGCTTAAAAATGTCTCAATGGAGATTATTGCCAATAATTGATATTTATAAGCTTAATAAGGATATAATTGAAAGGCTAGCAGATCTTTTTGATAGAGTTAGCAATAAGACTCTTAAAGAAATTCCAGAGCAATTTAATTTTAAAAACATAGATCCAGTAAGACTTGAAATAGATAAGGGATTTCTTAAGGCTCTTGATCAATCTTTAAATGAAACAGATATAGAGAATTATCTGAATAAGTTATATAGTAAAATAGATATAGCATTTAAAAGAATGTGGGGATAACTTTATTTTAATAAAATGTCAATATAAAGTTAGATTATTTATACTTGTTTAAAGCAAAGAAAAATTCATTTAATCAATATTTATTTTGGGTTTCTAAGAACTATTTATACATTTAAATACTTCAAAAGAATTTACATCTCTATCTACTATGCAGCCTGGATATACTATTGCATGAGAACCAATTTTTTTGCCTGGCAATATTGAAACATTTATGCCAGTTTGTGCATAATCTCCTATAACTGAACCCAATTTTTCCATTCCTGTATCTATAATATCCTCTTTAATCTTCATTTTTATGGGTTTATGATCAAATCTTAAATTAGCTGTTATCGTGCCAGCGCCCAAATTAACATGCTCACCAATAATGCTATCACCAACGTAATTAAAGTGAGGTAGTTTGGAAAACTCCATTATTATTGAACCCTTGACTTCAACAGAATAGCCTGCAGATGAATTCTTTAGAAATATTGTATAAGGTCTAATATGTGTCATTGGGCCAACTATAGAATTCTTTGAAATAAGTGCTGGCCCCTCAATAACTGTATAAGGTTTTATTTCTGAACCCTCTTCAATTATTACATTTCCTTCAATTACTGCAGTATTATGAACATTGCCTTTAATTGTTTGTCCTTTAATCTCTTCATCTAAAGCTAATCTATTTGCAATTAATAGATCCCAAGGTCTTCCTATGTCTTGCCATTGATTTTTGGGAATAGTTATCGTAGAAATATCAAAATCATTTATCATTTCTTTAATTGCATCAGTAACTTCGTATTCATTTCTGGGTGATAATTTAATGTTATCAATATATTTTTTAGCATCAAATGGAAGTTTTAAAATACCAGCAAATATTGTATTTGATATTTGTTCATCGCTTCTAGGCTTCTCCTTTATTTCTTTAACGAGTTCATTTTCAATTTTAACAACACCATAATTCCAGGGTTTGCTTACCTCTGTAACAGCTATGCCTGGAGATTTTAATTTAATTAAATTTTTATAAACATTTTTAGATAAATATAAATCAGAATAAACTATAAGATAATCTCCTTCTCCACCATAATCCATAGCTAATTTTATTGCGTGGCCTGTTCCTTTCTCTTCTTTTTGGTCTAGATAAACAATTTTATTTTCATCAGAAAAACATTTCTTTATTTCATCAGAAACCTGTTCTTTTTTGTATGATATTATGATTATAATTTTTTCTGGATTTAGTTCTGATAATTCTGCAAGATGTCTGCAGATTAATGGTTTTCCGAGTATTGGCATTAAAGCTTTTTGTTTTGTGTCAGTTAAAGGCCTAAGTCTTTCCCCTTTACCTCCAGCAAGTAAAACTAATTTCATTTTATTCACCTATATGAACTTCTAACTCTCCATGGTTTATGATCTCTATCAACTTCTATTATTTTCATATTTTCAAGAGATCCTAAATATCCTATTAAGCTTCTGGCTGCAATGTATAATAATGGGCCGTTAAGATTTGGATAAAGCTTAGGTAATAAATCATTTATTGGAGTCCATTCACTATTTAAAATAGAACTTAATTGTAGCATTTTCTTTTCTTTACCTGTTAATGTATCTTTTAACCATTGTTGTATATCAATTCTATTAGTATCAGGTCCATGGCCTGGATGTATTAAATCCCAATCGTTTATGCTAAACAGCTTAATTATAGATTCTTGATATTTTAAGAAGTCTAGCAATGTAAGGCCTCCACCCGGTAAGATATTGTCACCAGAAAATAAATGGTTAGAAATAAAATAGCATACATGGTCATTGCTATGCCCTTGACATATAATATATTTTACTATATTTTGTTTGATTGGAATACACTCATCTAATGGTATGTATTCGTTAAATTTTAATGCATCACCAATATCATTATAATATTTTACAGTTTTGTCTATTATTGTATTGATTTCATCATTTATATTAAGTTCTTTACTGTTATAGCCAAATATTTCAGCAATTCTATATGCGCTATATTTAAAATCTCCATTAATTAATCCATTATAAGTATCTGGATTTGCACAAATTTTTTTATCTTTAATTCCAGTTATTCCATAAGCATGATCCCAATGACCATGCGTAATTAAAATATAGTCAATTTTATTTTCAATTATTTTAAGATTTTCTTTGGTAGCACCTGCATCTATTAATATATTATATTTGTCATGCTTTATTAGATAACTATTTGCAGGTCTGTCTAATGGGAAATTATAGCTTTCTAGTCTAATTATTTCCATATTATTATTCCCATGAAATACGATTTCGTTTAAGGTTAAAAATATAAATTGTAAAGCTATTAGTTTTTTCATAAATTGCTTATATATAAAGGTTAAAGAATAAATAGATTTTGCTATTTATGTTAATAAATTTTAACCATTTAAATAAAATTTTTATTAGTTAAACGAGTTTGACATATATAATAGCTTATATACTTTAGTTTTATTATATATATAGGATATAGGGGTGAGAGAAATGCCAATATCTACTGATGAACAATCTAAGAAAAAGCTAATAGATACTATAAGAGCCAAAATTTTCAAAGAATATGAAAATATTCAATCTTCACTAGTAGATGAATCAGGTTTAAGTGTTACAACAGCACTAGACGACTTTGATATAGAAAAGTTAGTATTATACGTCTTAGAAGAAGCTAAAGAACCAATCAGTTGGAGGGATTTGAAAGTAATATTTCAAGGTATTGTAGGAGAAGATAGGTTGAGAAGAATATTGAGTGGTCTTAAGGCAAAGAATGAAATAGCGGAATTAACTCATACAAGGTATAGCTTACCAAAATATGTACCACAAGATGAATTAAATAAGGTAAAGAACCCTGTAGTTATGAAAAAATATGAAGAATCTCCTGACGATGAATTAAATTAAAAATGCCTTTTTTTGCTATAGTAACAAAGAAAATTTTAAAATATCTCTAATATAAAACTAATTATTTTAATTTAGATCTTTTTAAAAATAAAATTCAGATATTTAAGTATTTTGAGCAGTTGATTCGCTAACTATTTTCTTTCCTTCATTGCTGGCCTTTGAATCATCTTTTAAGATTGTTATAGATTCTCCAGATACCTGAATCTTTACTTTTGTCGGGCCTTTAGCGCTTATAGCTCCTATGATAAATGGTTGTGTCATTATGTTCGTTGAAAGTTCTCCATCAAGTTGAAAAGATAATTTGCTAGTTTTTATGTTACCAACTTTTGGTATTTTTATTATTATATCCTCACCATTTTCGTCTGACTCAAATTTTATAGTTATTATATCTCCAGATAATATATAACCTTCTTCGGTTTCTAAAGCATTTTGTATTTTATCGCCTAATACATCTACTATGAATTCTGAACCATTAGCAGAAACCTTTATTGCCTCTTCCATTGTTGGCTCTACTAGAGGTAAATCTGCAAAGAAAACAGTCATTTTTACTTGAGAACCTGTTATTTCTCCTGATATCTCTTGGGCTCCTTGTATTAAAACATGAGTTGTATCATAACTTCTCCCATCTACACTCAATTTGCTATTATCAATCTCAACCTTTATTGGTTCTTTAGATTTCATTAATCCTAAGCCCCCGTGTTATAATATTAGTTGGAGGGTATTATCTATATCTATTTATTTTGACTTTATCGAAATTAATTAGGGTTTTTCAAATATAATTAAAATTTAAGCATAACTTTAAATTAAAAAATACGATAAGAACTTTATTTTAAATTTTAATAAAATATTATTTATTAAACTATTTTAACTCTTTTTGAAAGCTTAATTGCACCGTTTATATATTTGGAATTGTTTTTTGAAAGCTTAATTGCACCATTTCTGTAGCAATCAATACAAACCCTTCTTACATTATCTAATTGAATAGAATCTTCTGTACATACTAATCTTCCACAATATGGGCAATATGTAACTGAAAGTCTAGAGTTACATATTTGACATAATGTGGCAGCACATATTTTACATATTCCCTTATCTTCATCAAAATCTTCTTTACAAACATTTCTTTTACATATTTTACATGTATATACTGCTTCATTAACGCCACAAATATCACATAATGGTTTCGATTGTTTCATTTCTTTCACATGCATTACAATAAACTAGAACTCAAACTATATTAATTTTTAATAAATTTAACTCATAAGAATTGTTATTTAAATAAAAATATTGCAGTTATACTTTAAATTGTAATCAGCTGGATTAGGACTCCTCATAGGTATTTACCTCGGAGAGTCCGGGTTCTTCACATCATCTTACTTTTTCATTTCTTTACTCACTTTTTATATATTATGCACGTCCTGTTATTAATTTTTTAAAATTTTTGTTTTTATTATAATTTTTAAAAATATAAATTTATACTATGATATTTCACTTAAATTTCTTCCTTTTCCAGTTTCTATTCCTTTAATGAACCATAATATTCCAGCTATTAATCCTAAAACCCATATAGATAAATTAAATAATGTATATTCGTATATACTTAAACCTGCTGTTAAAAATATGGTAGGTATATATGCTCCTATGGATAGAAATCTTACTATTGCAGTATAAGTTCCTCTTTTCACAGTAGGCCATATTTCTGCTTTTAACGTATCTTCAGTTATATAATTTATGCTAACGAATATATTAAGAATAACTAATAGGGCCCAGAAGAGCATAAGGTCTGATGTCCATTTTGGTATTGTTATATAGATTAATGCAGTAGAAATTGAAACACCAATAAGAGAAATTAATAAAATAAGTTTTCTAGAAATTTTATCG
>DAXV01000039.1:3028-23735 GCA_002506595.1 Acidilobaceae archaeon UBA158 | reverse complement strand
GATTAATAAATATTAATATAACAACACTTGTGAAATTAATACTAAGTTTTTAAAACATCGGTTCCATAAGCAAAATGATTTCAGGTGGGACTCAATGGAGAGAAAGATAATATCTATTATATATACAGCCCTTGAAACATATGATGGGGCTGGTGTTAAATTAAAAAGAGTATTTGGGGGAATGAGATCTGCATCATTTACTGATCCTTTTCTTCTTTTAGATAACTTCGGGTCATCTAATCCAGAAGATTATATGATAGGTTTTCCGTGGCATCCTCATAGAGGCATAGAAACTGTAACATATATGCTTGATGGTATTGTAGAACATGAAGATAGCGAAGGTAATAGAGGTATAATAAGGCCGGGAGAACTGCAATGGATGACTGCTGGAAGCGGAATATTTCATCAAGAAATGCCAAAACCCTTTGAGGATAAAAATGCATTATTTAGAGAGGCAAATGTATCAGGTTTTCAATTGTGGATTAACTTGCCTGCTAGCTTAAAAATGACGAGGCCTGTATATAGAAGGATAAAACCTGATTCAATTCCATCGGTAGATTTAGATGAAGGTGGTAAGGTTAAAGTTATTGCTGGTAAATATAAACAATATGAAGGCGCATTAAATGAGGCTGGACTGAAAGCAACGAGCTATATTGAGCCAATATATATGGATGTTAATTTAGAGCCTGAAGCTTCATTTTCCTATAAAGTAAAGTCTGGATTTAGAGCAATAATTTATCCATTTAAAGGATATGGATTGGTAAATGGAATAAGAATGGATAGCTATAGAGCATATGTTCTCTCAGAAGAAGGGGAAACGATTGAAGTGAAAGCTGGCGAAATTGGGGTTAGGTTTTTGTTATTGGCAGGAAAACCTATAAAGGAGAGAGTTGCTTGGTACGGGCCTATAGTAATGAATACTCAAGAGCAGTTGGAGCAGGCATTTCTAGAATTAGCTAATGGAACATTCATAAAACATAAAGAGCCTGAATTCTTGTGAGCAATTATTAAAGAATAACTCTAATAAAACTCTTTTTGTAATGGAATTAAGTAAGGCTAATTTTGCATAGATCTTATGTAATGTAATCATTTTTAATACTTATGAAATGATTTTGTTTAAAATAAATTAATTAAATACTTATATTTTCATTATAAGTTTTATGTTAAATGATATAAATACAAGATAATTTATTTTAAATACAAGCGGTAATTTTTTATATTATTTTATGAATATCCCTTAGCATTAAACATTGACATGGTTAAAATAGTTATGTTATTTTTAATAAAGGAATTTATAGATTAAGCCCAAAACCTCTTAAAAATGACTCAATTTTTTTCAATTCTTTCACAAATTCTTTTCCTTTATCAGTTAAAACATAAAATCTGCTATCATTATCTATTATTTCATTAATTATTTCTTTTTGTTTCAATTCATCAATATATTTTAATAGTCTATCATAGGGAATATTTGCATTATACATAATTCTGGTTAGCCTTGCTTTATCTTCTTTTTCTATTGTTTCTAAGATATCTAAATATATTTTAACTCTAGATCTATTTTTCTTTTGTTCCACCAATATGACCACTCCTTATTAAAAATAATAATAGCGATAAAAATCCAAGAAATTGAATAATGTTTGCTATGAAATAATAATCAGTTGAAAACATTAGTGAAGAAAAGAGATAAACTATATGGGAGATCAACATTAGTGAAAATGCTATTAATACTAATAATGAAAATATATTTTTATTTTTCATGTGTACTAAATATCCTGTAAAAACAATAAAACCTAACAAAAATATAATGACTATTTGAGATGCATCAAAAATATATGCACCTAATAAAAAATATTCCCTTTTCTTGGTAAATATTACAGAAATTAAACTCGCACCAGAGTTCCAATAGGCTTTTTTAGAATAGCCAATACTTATTGTTATATAGGCTATAACTTGTAATATTAGGTACATAACAGATGATATATAAATTGCCCTTATATTTTCAGAAAATCTGGCAATATTAAATGAGAGTAAAATCATTAATGATCCTTGTATAACTAAACCTAGACCTAGCAATGTGAAACCAAAACTTATATAGTTTAAGAGTGATTCCTCAATAATTTTGCTATACTTGTAGGAAACAAAGCTAACTGATAATGCAACAATACCACTAATTAGATACAAAATGGCATTTATATTGAGGTATATTATTTGATTACCTATGCCAGCATGAAGTATCAATTTTTCTCCTATCTCTAATTAGTGTAACGAATTATTAAAAATTTAATTTAGGAGTATTTTTCAACTAAATCTGAAAACATTTAAAAAAGAGCTATCTATGAGTTAAAAACCCAATTAATGGGTTAACATTATCAATTATTATAAATCCGAATCTTAGGAATTGAAGTCTTGCATTTTTATTGTAATTAGTAATATAATTTTCTACTATTCCATTGTAGTCTTTAAATTGAAGTCCTTCAGGTTCCCGAATTAGCATTTGCTTAGAATCTTTAGCTAAAACCCAATGAATTATTTGCAACTTTTCCTTTCTGGCATCTTGAACTCCTTTGCTCACGAATTTTAACATGCCATCTTTATATTCATAGTTTGCTAATTCCATAAGCCTAAACTTTTTCAACTTTAAATCATTTTCATCAATAAATATTTCATCTCCATTACAAACTTTTATTATTCTATATCTTTCTGGTTTGTCAGGGTGTAACGGGATTTTAGCTTCTATGCATGAAGGCTGTTCAACAGTCACTTTTACTGGTTTACTGACAAACATAAGTCTATCAGCTATAGGATCTAGTTTCTTTCTGTTTACTGATGCCAAATTTGTCCAGCTTAATTTAGCATCTCCTATTTTAATTCCAACCTCTAATATGACCTCTTTTATTGATTCTGGCAAAATACCTCTCCTTCTTAAACCTGAAATTGTTCCAAATCTAGGATCATCATATCCTAAGAAATTTCCTGGATTTTCTGACATTATTTTTCTTATATAGCTTTTACTCATTATAAATCCTTCGAGTTTTAACCTACCAAAATGAATATAATTGGGCATGTTCCAATTCATGCATTTATAAATATATTCTTGTTTCATAGTATTAAGTTCATGTTCTTTACCTCTTAATACATGGGTTATACCTAATAGATGATCATCAACACTAACAGCAAAATTATACGTAGGCCATAATACATATTTATCTCCTACAATTGGATGAGGGTGAGCCGATGTATCTATTAATCTAAATGCTATCCAATCCCTTATACTTGGATTAGGATGGTTAACATCTGTTTTAATTCTTAATACTGCCTCCCCTTCTTTGTAATAATTTCCTAACATTTTTTCGAATTCTTCCATATTTTCTTCAGGGCTAGAATTTCTATTAGGAGGTGCCATACCATTAGATAGTAGCTTTTTACTTTCATCTCCAGATTTATCTACATATGCACAGCCTTTTTTGATCATTTCTTTTGCTATTTCATAAAATATGTTAAGTCTTAGACTTTGTATATATTCTTCATCTGGTTTAACCCCTAACCATTTTAGATCTTCTCTTATTAAATCATATGCCTCCTTTATTGGGGTCTTTGTTCTTGGATCAGTATCTTCAAATCTCAGTATCATTTTTCCGTTGTACATTTTTGCATATTCATAACTTAATATTGCAGGTCTGGCATTACCAATATGGATAACAAAATCAGGATTCGGTGCAAACCTAGTTACAACTTTTCCAATTTCAGCATTTGGTAAAGGGGGCAATAATTTTTCTTCAGATTTTGCTTTCTTTTTTTCCTCTATTTTTAATCCTAAAGATTCTATTTCTTTCTTTTGTTCTTCCAAGCTCATTTGATTAACTTTTTCTACGTAAGCATTTACTAATTTTGAAATTTCTTTTGCTTTTGATTTTAAATCATTCCTCTCTCCTAAAATCATTGACATAACGCTATTTGTTTGTGCCTTTCCGTTATGTTCTATTGCATTTAATAAAGTATATCTCCAAACCAAATTTTCTAAATCTTCGCTCAACTCAGCTTCCCCTATTTGTCTCTATTTATTGAAAATTCTGCGAGTTCCTTAAGTGCTTTAAAAGATTCCTCATCTTTTATTATACCAAGTTTCTCTATTGAATCAAGCTTTTCTAAGGCATTATTATAATAACTCTTTGCCAATTCTTCTGCATATCTTAAGGATCCAGATTCTTTAATTATATCCGCGGCTTGTCTTATTTCTTCATCTGATTGGTTTCCGTTGAAGAGTTTTGTGAAAAACTCTTTCCATTCTTTCTTCCTGCTAGTTGCGTATAATACTAAAATAGTTTTCTTACCTCTTCTTAGATCATTATAGACTGGTTTTCCTGTTTTTTCAGGATCTCCAAAAACTCCTAATATATCATCTCTTATTTGAAACGCCAAACCAGTAAATCTTCCATATTCTCCAAGAAGTTCAATTACTTCATTGTCAGAATTAGATGCAATGCCTCCTAGCTTTGATGATGCTTCTATAAGTGCTCCTGTTTTAAGGTAAATCATTTTAAGATAATCTTTTTCATCAACATCCCATGTTTTTTCAAAAAGGATGTCATATCCTTGGCCTTCAGCTATTTTCTTAGAACCTTCTGCTATAACTTCAATAGCTTTAGAAACTTCTTTTTCATCAGCTCCTGACTTAATAGCTAGGTAGGGAGTTAGGAATGCATATGAAAACATAAGATCTCCTGCTAATAAAGCCCAATTTATTCCATATACTTTATGAACAGTAGGTATTCCTCTTCTGAAATCATCGTTGTCCATTATGTCATCATGAACAAGACTAAAATTGTGTAGTATTTCTATTGCTGAGGCATAATATACAGCTTTTGCTTCACTCGTTGCACCTCCCAGAGCTTTTGATGAGGCTAAAGTTATCATTGGTCTTAATCTTTTTCCACCCGCTTTTATTAGGTGCATTGCCGCTTTATAGAGTAGTTCTGGCTCTCCTTTTAAGATATCCGAAATATATGAATCTACCAATAACACATATTTTTCAGTTATTTTGTTAAGCGTTTCATATGACATTATTTTTCATCCTCCATAATTTAGTATATAACCTCTTATTCAAATATTCATTTGGTTCTATTCCTCTCATTAATAGCTCATCTTTTAATCTGCCCCATATTGTTAACGGAACATTCCAGAGAGAGTAAACGTCTTTTCCTCCTGATAAGAATATGGACGTTTTGATTTGGTATATTACATTTTTAATGTAATTTTCGAGTCCCTTATCTCCTTCAATTCTTAATATTTTTAATATAGGAAATGCCATGCCGGCTACATCAGCTCCTAATGAGATTGCTTTAGCTGCATCCAAACCATCTCTAATTCCGCCACTTCCTATTATATAAGAATCAATAGCGCTTATTCTAGTTTCTATTATTGCTAAAGCCGTAGGATTCCCCCAAAAATCAGCTAATTTTCCTGGCTCTTTTAAAGCGATTCCATGTTTTTTTCTAGATCTAATGCTTTCTGTCTTTATCCAATTTGTTCCCCCAAGGCCTGCTGTATCAAAGCATTTTATGCCAATAGATCTAAGTTCTTTTACAATTTCCTTATTTAATCCATTCCCTACTTCTTTTATTATTATTGGTACATTTAGTTGATCATTTATTTCTTCTATTTTTGAAATCAGATTAGAAAAATCAGTATCTCCTTCATCTTGATATGCCTCTTGGCCTGGGTTTAAATGGATTGCAATTGCATTTGCTTTAATCATTTCTACTGCTTTTATAAATTCTTTTATTCCATATCCTTTGTTTAGTTGTGCGACACCAATATTAGCTATTAGAAATGCATTAGGTGCATTTTCTCTTACTATACTAAATGAGTGAATTAAATCGGGATTCTCAATTGCTGCTCTTTGACTTCCAACACCCATACCTATATTAAATTTATTTACTATTTTTGATATAGCATCATTTATCTTTTCAGCTTCAGGATGTCCTCCTGTTATTCCAGTAATAATAATTGGTGCACTTAATAAATGCCCACAAAAATCTTTGCTTAGATCAATATTATCTAAATTATGTTCTGGTAGTGGATTATGAACAAACCTTACATTTTCTAATAATGTTGACTCTCTAGATTGTACATTTTCATTAACTACTATATCAATATGTTCTAATTTTCTATCCTTCGTACTCAAAATTTATCCCTTCTAATTCCTATACGATATGCTCTTATGTATTTATTATTTTTGATTGCAGGTATAATTTTTACTAAATTGGAAAAATTATCTCAAACCAAATATTATCATATAATAATAACAGAAAACAATGCTTAGAGTTTATTAACTCATAGTTTTATTAAATATAACTGAAGGAAGGAGTATGGCATCACTACATTATTACAAAGGTTTAATAGTTTCAGATGTATATAATCCCCAAATGAGATATGACGATAAACTTAAGAAATACGTCGCATTAGCTTATAAATACAAGGAAATTATTGATTATTATAAAGAATCAGGAATCAATCTAAAAGATTATGTTTTGCAACCTCTACCTTTCCCTATAATTAATGATAAAATAAAACTTAGATCATATCAGGAAAAAGCTTTAGAATCTTGGCTAAAAACCAAAAGAGGCATAATAGTTTTACCGACTGGCTCAGGTAAAACACATGTAGCATTAAAGGCTATATCTCATTTAAAACAATCAACATTAATAATAGTACCAACAATTGATCTAATAGATCAATGGTATAAATCTATAGTAAAAGATTTGGGGACAACTCCTGGTAGAATTGGTGGAGGTTATGATGATATAAATGGAATTACAATAACCACTTATGATAGCGCGTATTCTAGGATTGATTCGTTAGGAAATAAGTTTTCATTTTTGGTTTTTGATGAAGTACATCATTTACCATCTGAAGGATATATGGAAATAGCTCAGCTCACTCCAGCGCTATATAGACTTGGATTAACTGCAACACCAGAAAGAGAAGATGGTAGACATATTATGTTGTTGGATTTAGTTGGACCCATTGTTTATAGAATCAATGCTGAAACTTTATCTGGCAAATATCTTTCAGAATATGAAATAGAGAGAATTTATGTAAATCTAGAAAATGATGAGGAAGTAAAATATAAAGAAATGAGATCTAAAATGAAAGAAATTCTGAATAAATTAAGCATTGAATTAAGAGATCTTAGTGATTTTAAAAGGTTTTTGTATTATGCATCAAAGAATAAATTGGCAAGAGAAGCCCTTCACTTATGGTATGAATCTAATAATATAGCTATAAATTCTAATTCAAAAATAAAAAAATTGAAAGAATTACTTAATATGTACAAAAATGAGAAAATTATAATTTTTACTAGAGATACCAATATGGCATATAGGATTTCTAAGGAATTTTTAATTCCTGTAGTGACTTATAAAACTTCAAAAGAAGAGAGAAAAGAAATACTTGATAACTTTAGAAACAATAAATACAAAGTAATAGTTGCCTCTAATATATTTGATGAAGGCGTAGATATACCTGATGCAAGTATAGCTATAATAGTAGGAGGTTATGGGACAAGGAGACAGTTTATACAAAGGTTAGGGAGAATTCTAAGAAAGAAAGAAGGTAAAAAAGCAAAGCTAATAGAAATCGTGACGAAAGGTACATCAGACTATAGTCTTAGTTTGAGGAGAAGACAAAATGTTTAGCACAGATTTATTGAGAGTTAAATATAGAAAGGATAAAGTTTATCTTAATTATTTATCAGAAGAAGATTATGATTTAATTGAAGAAATAATGTCTATTCTTAAGATAAACATGTCAGTGGGAGAATTTAATGAAGAGATAAAATATTTAAAAAAGGCATATGATCCAAAATTAGTAGAAGGTATAGCAACTTTATTACTAAGGAAGAGTTCTATTGAGAATAAATCTCCAATAGATCCTAGAATTATTAGATCAAGAGTATTTTCATATGGTCCAATAGTTGATGATAAAGAGAAAGAAAAAATCTTAGATAAAATTAAGCAAGAATTAGGAATTGACCCTATGAAATACATTTTTTCAGATTTAGAAGAAGAAATGATAATAAAAAATATACCAAAAATTGATGTAGATCAACTAATAAGAGAATATAACTTTGAATTACTTCAAACAGCATTGATGAAAACATTAAAGGTTAATGTATATATAAGCAATAAATGGAAAGAACTGCTATTTAATACCAAAAAACTAGGTCTTATGTATAATGCTTATAGTGACCCATTTAATGTTGAAATTTATGGCCCTGCATCATTACTTAGACTTACAGAAAGGTATGGAAGATCAATATCAATGTTATTGCCAATTATAATATCAAGCAAAAATTGGAAAATCAAGGCAGAATTTGTTGGTAAATATAATAGGGTTTATTTGTTAGATACAAATAACGATGATACCATATTTCCATTAAGTGCACAACAAGAAAATATCTCATTTGATAGCAGTGTAGAAAAAGATTTTTATTCTAAAATGAAGGTAGTTGCTAGTGATTGGGAAATAATAAGAGAACCTGAGCCATTAATAGCTAATAATTCTGTTTTTATACCTGACTTTTTGTTAATTAAGAATAACGTTAAGATATACGTGGAAATTGTAGGCTTTTGGACTAAAGAGTATTTAAGAAGAAAATCAGAAAAAGTTAGAGAAATAAAATTGCCTTTAATTTTGATAGTAGATGAATCCTTAGGCTATGAAGATTTTAACAATGAAAATATAGTAAAATTTAAAAAATCAATAAACATAGCAAGTGTTTATTATTTAATAAATAAAATATATAATAATTTAGTAAAAAATACTTTAATAAATAAGGATTACAATATCGAATTAAAAGATGATATAGTAACGTTTGATGAAATTATAAAAAGATTTGGAATTTCCAAAGAAAATATAAAAAAAGATAATTTCAATATTAAAGGGTATATAAAATTGAAAAACGTATTTATTAAAGATGAATTTTTACAAAGTTTAAAGAATAAAGATTTTAACAACCTTAAATTATCACAATTAATAAATCAATATGGAGAATGGATTTTAGATGTGTTAGATTTTTTAGGATATCAAATTAAATGGATAAATATTACTGATGCTATAATTAAAAAGGTTCAATGATCATGATTTTGTTTCATACTATCAACTATTTCGGCATATAAAAATCCCATAATAATCCAACCCATAAATAAGTTTTCGACTATTTTATTTACTGTAGCCATTGAATACAACAATACTATTAATGAAAACAAAATTGCAGCTGCGCCAATGATTAAATCTGTCATTTTATTTATTAGAAAATTTAAAATTTTTCCTATAGCATATGATCCAATAATTTTTGCCCTATTTTTAATGTCTCTTATCGATGAAAGGACTAAAGAAAAGTTAGCAGATAAGTGAACAAAGACGTTTGATAGACCTGCTATAGCACCAAACTCTAAAAATAAGTAAAATGGATCCTTTATTGTAATTAATCCTGTTAATGATAGCCCTCCATATATTATAGCTGTTAATATAGATGCCATAATCGGTTCGTTATTTCTTAGCCATGAAAAAACGCTAGGAAGCATTTCTTTTTGAGACATTGCATAAATAGTTCTTGAGGTTCCAAGCATAAAAGATAAAGAAGCTAGAATTCCATCACTAATAGCTGCATAAATCATAAAAATTAGTGCGATTATTCCAAAGTCTTCTTTTAAAAGATCTAATATAGGGACAGAGCTTGTAATAATGCTAGATATCTGTGAATTGTATAGACCTGCATCAACTAAGCCATATACTGCAAAACTTATAACTAAGCCTCCTACAATAATTACCATCAAAGTAGCTTTTCCTATATCTTTATGGTTAATTGATTCTTCTGAAAGAGGGGTAATAGAACCGTAACCAGTTGGAATACCTATTGCAAACAATATTGCTAATGCTATTTTGTTTATAGGAGGAATTTCTTTGATTGGATTGAAAAAATGGAAATGTGCTAAATAAATTCCAATAATAGATATTAACGCTATAAATGCGATTTCTATTATACCTGAAAATTCTGCATATTTTGCAGATGGCTTAGTTCCCATGATTAAGAATGTAGTAGCTGGAATGAAAACGATTAAAGCAGAAATTATTGGATTTAGATTAAATACATAATGTAATAAAAAGCTTGCTCCCACAATATATGCGGAGCCATAGAAAGCTGAATAAAATATGTACATCCAACCAGTTTCCAGACCTAATCTTCTAGTAAGACTATACATTGCATAAATATAATATCCACCAGCTTCTTGGTATTTTTTTGATAATTTGGAAACTACTAATCCATTTATTAAAACCAATAAACTACCTAAAATTATAATTATTGGAGAAAATATAAATGAATATATTATAACACTAGTAGCATATGTTAGCAATGAAAGAAATGGTGCTTGCCCTCCTAATGACAAGAAGAAGAGATCTTTAAACGAAAGTCTTTTTTTTAAAGCAGAAGTTCTTTTAAGTCTTAGATAGTCAGTTTTTAAGTTGGTTTTGTCATTGTTTAAGTCATTTTCATCCATCATCAATCTAGCACCATTTATTCAGCAAATAATAATTAGTAAGGTAAAACAGTTTTTATCCTTTTAAATCATTAAAGGCATATATTTAATAAATAAATTAAAATCCTTAAGTTTAAGTAGAATTAAAGGTTAAATAATTAACTATCCTATTTAAAGCGTCTATGCTTCCTTTTTTGAAATGACCTATTTCCCAAAAGGATAAAAACTTATACATTCCATTGAATTTAATATCCCATTCATTAATTAATTTACCATTATCGATTTTTATTATTGATTTTCCCTTAAAAGGACCCTCTAGATAATAAGAAATTACTTCTTTATCTTTTTCGTTTATCTCATATTTAACTTTTGCTTTTGATGGAAACACAAATTCTACTATAGCTTCTATAGTATTGTTTTCTTGTTTTATAATATTAATGCTTTTATGCCCATGCCAATATTTAGGTATATTTTTAACATCGGCTATTTCTTTCCATAGCTGGTTTGTGTCTCCATTAAATTCCTTTTCCAACCTAAAGTATGCCATTTTTCCTCGATTTTCAAGTAAATATCACAGTTTATATTTATTAGTATAAACAAAATGACCATGTAATTTTAAATTCTCAAATACTATTAAATAATCATGATAAATTTAACAAAACAGAAAATTTAGGTAGAGTAAACAATGAAAAAAATTTCAGACCTGCCATATTTCGAAAAATGGTTCGTTTATGGAATAATAATAGGTATTATTATTGGTCTAGTTGATCTTTCATTGTATTATTTAAATGTTTATGTTATAGAAAAAATGATACTAGGAGATATTATAGGTATTCAAATACCACATCCTGGTGAGTTGATTTATTTTAATTATTTCTCATCGTTAAAAAGATTAATATTTATTCCACTTATTGTTGGAATTTCTGCTCTTTTATCAGTATTAGTATCAGATTCAATGAGAACAAAAGAAGTAGGAAGTGAAATAATTATAAAGGCATTTCATAATGGAAGCAAGATTAAACCAATAGAAATTCCATCATCAATAATATCATCATCAATAACAGTAGGTTTAGGGGGCAGTGCTGGTAGAGAAGGGCCTGCATCTCATGCTGGTGCAGGAATTGGGCAATTAATTGTCAATTTATTTGGTGGTAATCCTGAAGATAGGAGAATAGCTACTGCTGTTGGTATGGGGGCCGCAATAGGAGTTATATTTAAAACTCCCTTAGCAGGTGCATTTTTGGCTGGAGAACTTTTATATAAAAGAGACATAGAGCCAAATGTTATTTATCCTGCTTTGATTGCCTCAAGTATTGGTTATGTAATATTTTCTTCTGTTACCGGCTTTTCTCCAATATTTGGTACTTATACATTACCTTTTTCTCCAGTGAGGCTTCCTTTTTATATTGTGTTAGGGTTAATTAGTGGAGGAATAGCGGTTTTATATCCATTTTTATTATTTAATACAAAAAAATTTTTAGCTTCAAAATATAAAAATCAAATAGAAAAGGCATTAATAGGAGGAGTAATAGCTGGAATAATAGCATTGTTTTTCCCTGAAGTTATGGGAGAAGGTTATGGCTGGCTTTGGGAAATATCAAACTACAATATGGCACCATCCTTGTTGCCATTTATTTTAACAATTTTTTTGCTACCAATAGCAAAAATAGTTGCAACATCTTTTACTATAGGATCTGGGGCTAAAGGAGGAATTTTTGCTCCGGGAATAGTTATAGGTGGATTTACTGGATTAGCAGTTGGATTTGGTTTTCATTTTCTATTCCCATCTTTGGTTACTAGTCCTATGCCATTTATGATTGTTGGTATGCTTTCAACTCTAGGTGTTGCTGTCAATGCACCTTTTAGTGTGATAATTATGGTAGTTGAAATGACAGGAGGGCTTCAATTATTACCTGCAGAAATGATAGGACTTGCATCAGCATATCTCGTTGCTAGAAACAGTAAAGGATTATTCATAGAGCAACCGTTTAATAGATCAGAGTCCCCAGCTCATTCATTAGAATTTTCAATTCCTTTATTAACAAAAATAAAAGTTTCTGATGTAAAGTTTACAAAAATATATCTGAAACCTACAGATAATGTTAAGAAAGCAATAGAGATGATGAATTCTCTAAATTTATTTAGTTTACCAATAGTGGATGATCTAAATAATTTAGTAGGTATTGTAATGTATTCCAATATAATTAAAGCAAAAGAAGATGAATGGGTTGTAAGATATGCTACACCAGCCCCCAACTATGTTAGACCGAATTCTACTATTTATGATGCATTGGAGATTATGAAAAATTCTAGATATGCAATAATAATGGAGAATGGAAAGTTCGTTGGTATATTGCTTTTAGATGATATAGCAAATACCTATAGAGCATATATGGAGAAAATAAAAATAAATAATGAATGATTTTTAATAATTATTTAAGAGTTATTATAAAAGAATAGTATTTTATTTCACTGGGTTTGATTATATATAAACCAATTTTATTATGATAAGCATCGGGGGCGCCACTCATTGGTTCTAACGCAATTGCTCCTTTTACGCCGGTATAAATTTGAAAATACGGCATGTCTACGGTTTCTATCATTAAAGCTCTATCATTAGATTTTAGTTCAACAATATTTCCAATATAAAAACAGTCATCATACTCAATATTTCCATATATTTCATAATCTATGAATTCACCATTAGGTATCTTATTAATTAATATGCACTTTTTTGCTTTCTTTGGATTAATTTCCCAATATTTTTCAAATAGAAAATATGGATGAGCGCCAACAACTAGAGGTGCATTTACATTTCCCTTATTTGCTATAAAAAACTCTGTTTTTAAATTTGAATTCCCTATGCTATATTTTAATTTTATTTCGAGTTTAGTCGGATAGCCTTCATTTTCTAATGTATAAGTTAAAGAAACTGAATTCTCCCTATAATTTAGAATATTAAATTTTTTATCTAAAACTAAACCATGTATAGCATTACCCTCTTTATTCTTTTTTAGAAAATATTTTCTATTATCAAATTCATATTCTGCTCCTTTTACTCTATTAGCAAAGGGAATTAGAATTGCCATTCCTCCATGGGTTGGATTATTTATATTCCCAGGAAGCAATATTTCTTTTTTATTTAATGTTAATTTTTCTAAATATGCACCTATTTCATTAATAGTTGCTTCTGATTCATTATTTTTTATTGTTATCATATTTGTCACTGATAAATTAATTTTAGTTTAAAATATAAAGTTTTTCTTTCAATTAGCTAAATATTATATTTGTGATAATATAATAAAAGATTTATTAAAATTAAGGATTTATTAAAAATTATGTAAACTAAAATAATTCACAAAAAAGTAATATTCTGTTAAATACTAAAGAAATGATAACATATTAAGTAACGAATCTCTAATATAATTATTATTGCAGTTATTCAATACTTGTTCTATACTCTTTTTAATTATTTGATTATCTAAGTTTATAGATGAACTAATTGATGATAGTTTAATAGCGCTTTCACATGATATAAATTCTACAACTTTTTTTAAATTACTACAATCTAATGATTGAAAATTAAACTGATTGCAAAAGTCATGATTATCAAGATTACGAGTCTTTATTTTTAATAATGAGCTATAAATAAGTTTTGCATTATAATTAATATTATTTATATTAAAACCATAAAAAAGTGATTGATTTATTTCTCCCACCTTACATACACCTACGAAAACAATATTTAGTAGAGAAACTATTTAAAATTTTCTATATAATACATATATTCTTGTGCCAATATGTGATATTATATCTATTTTAAATAAATAGTTATAAATATAATGGATTTGCATAAATATATTAAGATTTATAATGCAATTTAATTATGGAAAAGGTGATACTATTGATTAAGTTAAGAGAGCCTCCAAAAATTAAGATTCTAGAGGCCTCAGGGGCAATTGCCGATGGTAGAGTAAATATAATGAAAACTGATAATGATGAAAATGTTTTAGCAAAAGTCATAAGTAGTGAAAAAGATAAAGAATATAAAATTATTATAAAGAGGAGTGAAAACGGTTTTATTGTATACAGTAATGATAATGGAACCAAATTAAGAGGTTATGTTGGATATCCTATAATATCAGTTATGATGTTAATGGGCATATTAAGCAGAGATCAAAACGTAGAAGAAGCTCTTAAGGGAATAGATTGGAGAAAACTAAACGAAACTTATAAAAAATATAATGTAGTAGAAGAAATTGTTTTGAAGAAAGCAGAAAATAAAGTTCCTAAATCATATATATTAGAATTCAGAAAAAATGTTATAAAAGAAATAGAAAATATGAATATATTTTATGATGAGAATTTATCAAATGAGCAATTATAAAATAAATTATATTAAAACTTTCTTAAATCATTTATTTTATTAATTGCCCATAAGAATTTTTATAAAATATAAATTATATGATTGTTTAATCATAATATTTTATGGGCCCGGCGGGATTTGAACCCGCGCCCTTCAGCTCCGGAGGCTGACACTCTATCCTGGCTGAGCTACGGGCCCAATTTCAATATTAAAATTGTTACTAATAAATTTAATAATAAAAATTATTTTTTCTCCTCTTTATTGTTATATTTCTGGAATATATCTTTTCTTAACATTATAATTCTTTCTGTAGATTCCATTATTTTTAATAAATCACTGATTTCATCGATATCACCTTTATTAATATCTTCTTTAATTTTTATTGAAATAAAATACTCAAGAGACTTTAACGTTTCATCAATCTCTATATCTTTTGCTTCTTCCTCGCTTTCAACAACATAGACTTTTCCATGAACTGGGCAGACTATATCTCCTTTTTTTGTTTTAAATAAAGGCAATCCGCAAGAAGGACAGGTTTTATCTAACATAGCAGCCCCCTGAGCAAGGAGAGTAGCCATCTTTTTTACTACTTCAGGATTATCTCTTAGGTCTTGCTTATTGCTCATCTCTTTCCCTATTATTAATAATGAAATGGTAAAAATAAAATATTGCTATGAAATGCTTGATTAATTTTTAGGGTATAAATTATTTATATACAAATTTAAAACTCCTGACTATTATTATACGGTGGCGATTAACAATGAGCAGTAAATCAAATAATATATTAATACCAGTTGCCATAATTATAGTTTTAATAACATTTGGTGCTAGAGCATCAAATAACATGATTGGCACAACTATGCCATTATTAACAGAAAAACTTTTTAATTTTAGTAAAACTGAAATAGGTTTATTGGCAACAGTCTTTATGGGTTTCACATTTATAATGAGCAATTTTATAAATGCTAAGATTAAAAGTAAAACTAGAAAGAAATTATTTATTATATCAAGCATTATATATACCTTAACGTTTCCATTATTTTATTTATCTAATCGAATAACTATATGGCCAATTGCTGCTTTAGCAGGCTTTACAATAGGCGCTTTGATGCCGAATTTGATAACATCAGCGGGTCTTTTTAAAGATAGAAGATTAAGAGAAAGAATGCTAGCGATATATTCCCTTTCATTGAGTACTTCTCTTTTAATAGGTCCAGCTATTGAGGGATTTATATTAAAATATTATACTTTGCAACAATCCTTCTTATTCTTTACAATTATAGCGGCCTTTGTTCCAATACTATCACCATTTTTAAGATTTCCTAATGAAGATCATGAATCTAAAGTAAATTCATCTTTTGGGCAAATTCTTAAAAACAACGGTTTTAAGGTAGCTCTTTTAAATAATTTGACTTATCAGGTACCTTTTGCATTCATATTAACGTTTGATGGAATATATGCTGAAACTGAATTCCATGCTAGTAACTCTATTGCAATATTATTATATTCAGTATTCTTTATAACATCATTTCTTGGTAGATTGTTTTTAGCAGTTAAGCCTCCATCAAATATAAAATTATTGATTGAAACATCAGTAACCTTAACCATAGCAGGATTGATTATTGCTTTTCTATCTCCAAACATCTATGTTTTTATAATTGCTTTATTAATTTTAGGTATACCTCATGGATTTACCTATACTTTAAGTATAATAACATTATCAAGAACTTTTAATATAAACTTGAGGAATGCTGCCAACAGCTACTTCTTTTCTACTATGATGGTTATAGGAGCTATATTGCCAAGCTTACTTGGTATATTAGTAGATCTTACAAATTTAAGAACAGGATTTATAGCTATACTTCCAATAATTCTTGCAGTCTTTTATGCTACAGAAATTTATTCAAGAAGAACTAAAGAGCTAAAAATATAATTTTAATTAAAAATTAATCCACCTCCTGCTGGTGGAACAATTGCTACAATATCTCCATCTTTTAGCGGTGTGTTTATTCCATCGGATAAATATCTATATTCTCTTCCATTTAATAATATAGAAACATTATCTATTAGTTTTCCTTGATTTATTATTTGATCTTTTATTTTAGGGTACATTTTTATCATATAATTAATTACATCAATAACTTTCGGTATATGATTAAATTCAATTTCTGTTTCAAATTGATTGGTTATCATGTAAAGAGTTCCCATTGTTAGAACTTTTATTTTCATTTTTCTCTCCATGTTAATTATAAAAGTTAAGGGTAATATAGAATTATTATGTGTTTAATGTTATGGTTTACATGCCTTTAATAGAATTATTGATATAAGATGTTAATAAATTTTATTTTTTGTTTTTTAAACTTTATTATAGTTATAATGCAAAATATGCTAATGGAGAAAAAATTATTTCATCGTTTTCATTTAATTTTGTATTTAGGCCTTCTAGAAATTCGGCTCTTCTTCCATTTATTAAAATCATGTTTGGATATTTTATTTCGTTGCCATTAATTATTTTTTCTTTAAAGCCATTTTTTATATTATTGTCAATATAATTAATAAGATCTATAATTTTTGGCTTATTTGAAAGATTTAAGATTAGTTCATGTTTTCCAATAAATTTATAATAGTCTAGAATAAATTTAACCTTTACTTTCAAATTTTCACCCGATTACAATAAAAGTTATCTATTTAAAAATTCTTCTAGTCCTAATTTTATTAAAATATCTTTGCTTGGTACTCCGTTATCCCAGTTTCTTATTTTGTAATATTCTGGTAAGAAGAAATCAAGCCATTCTTTACCTGTATGTCCTTTGGCTGGACCTTCAGGTAAAGATTCCTCTAATATTCTCTTGGGTAATGTATCTTTATAATCACCTTCTTGTACATCAAATAATCTTTCTGCATTGTATATTCTTTCTCCAGTAATCATTAACTCTTCCTCATTTATATCTTCCCACCCAGTTATAGCTTTAATTACTTCTACATAATCTCCAGGCCCTGTACCGAAAACGTTGAATTTGCATATAACTAAAGAATCAACAATTGAAAACCAATCTTGCTGATCCTTTACACCTTTAACCTTTTTAATATCTTTTGCTAATGGATCCCATTTTTCAGGAGAACCTATCATATCAAATGCAACACTATAAGATCTTAAATGGCACCCTCCTCTATTTGCAGTTGCATAGCTTAAAGCCATACTATTTAATGCCCTTGGATCATAAGCAGGTAATTCTAAACCTTTTACATGGATTGCCACATCTGGTCTTCCAAAATATTCTGCAAGCCTTTTTGCTCCTTCAGCAATGAGATCTCCTATTTTATTTCTATAAGCTGCTAAGTAAATTAATTGAATTACAGCATCCTTATTTCCCCATGTTGGTTCAATTCCACTAATGTTTAACAAATCCAAAAGCTCTTTTTCTTTATCTTTGTCAAGCTTTCCTTGTTTAGCAAGTTCATATAATTCCATTAATGTTGATATAGTATTTCCAAAACTTATAGTATCAAATCCCATATCATTCTCTAAATAATTCATTTTTATTATAGACGCGATATCATTATTTAAAATATTAGCACCATGGGCCCAAGTAGATTCATATTCAGGCCCTTCACTTATTGCTGTTTTATAGGGTCCTTCAGGAACTTCTGAAACTCTGGAGCATTGTATTGTGCATCCCCAACAGCCTTTTCTTGCTTTTAAGTAGCTCTCAGCTAAATGCTCTCCACTTATATCAAATGCTTTTTCATAGATTCCTCTTGTCCAATTCTTAGTGGGCAATCCTCCCAAAGCATTAGTCATATTCATTAGCACAAGTGTTCCAAGCTGCGTCAAAGCTTGCGAAACTGGATTTGCCATAATTTTATCAGTTAGTTTTTTAGCTTCATTAGTAAATTTTTTAGGATCATACATTTCTTTTAATAGATTTCTTTTCCCATATGCCCATATGGCCTTTAATTTTTTATCTCCTAAAACTGCTGCTAAACCAGTTCTACCAGCAGCTCTATATCTATCGTTAATTATGGCTGCTATCTTTGATTTATTTTCTCCAGCTGGCCCAATAGCTAATACGCTTCCCATAGTTTCGCTTGTTATGCCAACCTTATCTCTTATGATTCTTTCAGTATGATGTACCCCTTTCCCCCAAAGTTCAGAAGCATCATTGAACTTTATGTCACCATTTTCAATCCTTAGCCAAACTGGATCTTCACTTTTACCTTCTATAATTAATCCATCAAACCCAGCAAATCTGAGCCAAGGGCCAAAATCCCCTCCACTATTTGAATCTCCTAAATAACCTGTTAGAGGGCTTTTCCCAACAACATGATATCTTCCTGATTCATATGCTCCTGTTCCAGTTAAAGGACCTGTTAATATGAAAATTTTGTTTTCCTTACTAAAAGGATCAATGCCTTTAGGTATTTCTTTTAATGCTAAATAAGTTCCTAATCCCCTGCCTCCAATATATTTTCTTAACAATTTATCATCAATCTTTTCCTCCTTCCAATTATGATCAGATAAATTAATTCTAGCTAATTTAAAATCCAACAAATACCACCTCAATCCTATTAATTAATATATACAAAGATTAATATATTTTTGTATTCGATATAAAAAACCTTATAAGAAAAACTTTTTACTACTGTTAGTAGTAAAGATAATAGGTGAAATTGTGTCAGATATAGTAAAAACTATTGATAAAATGGGATGGAATAGGACTTTAACATTAGCTTTTCTATCATTAGCTATAGGATTTTTAATGTGGGGTATTATAACAACATTAGGGATATTAGAATATCCAGAATATCATAATGTATTTTATCTAATTTATGTTTCTTCCATACCTTTAATAGGCGATTTGCTACTATCCAGAATATCAGATATATCTTTGGGAAGAAAAACGACATTTTTTATAACTATGTTTTTATACTCTTTAGGATCAATAATTTTTATTATAAATTCAGAATTTTGGGGCTCTAATATTTATATAACATTAGTTGCATATACAATGGCTATTATAGGTGTAGAAGGAGAAGTACCTGTTGCATTATCATTAATAGCTGAACTGTTTCCATTAAAATATAGAGAAAAAATGTTAGTTATATTGCCAAATTTCGATAATATAGGAGCTGTTATTGCATCATTAATAGCTTTTATGACATATTATTTAAGCTCTTCGTTTGTAATTCAAGAAGTATCCATGGGAATTGTTGCTTTAGTTGGAGCAATAATTGCAATAATTGTAAGGCTTTCACTGCCTGAATCAATAAGATGGCTTGTTATTAAAGGCGATACAAATAAGGCAAAAAATGAGTTAAGTAAAATTAAGGATATTCAAGTAAGTCAAGATGAACCAATAAACTTAAACATTACAAAAAATGTTGGTATAGGATTCAGATATTCATTTTTAGCCTTAATAGGAATATCGCAATACTTAACATATGGACTTATGGCATATGTTATTGCTGATTATTATTTCACTGGATTAGCATTGGATTTAGTAGTATTATTTGCTAATGTAGGTGCATCTGTGGGTGGATTAATTGCTATGGCATTAGTTGATAAGCTTGGCACAAGAAAATTCGCATCAATTTCTTATATTGGAGGATTTTTAACTATGATACCTATATTAATTTATATATTAATATTTAAGGAATACATTGCATTATTTTATCCTCTTCTATTCTTGAATATGATATTTAGCGAATTTGGTTGGGCTGTAAGAACTGTATATGAACCTACACTTATGCCAACAAGCTCTAGAGCATTCTTGGTGGGACTTGTTAGAGCACCAATAAT
>DAXV01000039.1:0-2981 GCA_002506595.1 Acidilobaceae archaeon UBA158 | reverse complement strand
TCGGAGCAATATCTGCAGGCATATGGCATGTCTTTGGTTTTGATATTAATAAAGTACCATTAGAAAAAATAACCGGTGAAGAAAAAATATTGCAAAAATCAATTAATTAATTTTATTCAAATTTAATTTCGGATCTCATATATGATCGTCTTGCAATTAATAAAAATATTATAGAAATTATTGTCAACAAAATTAATTCATATAAATCTGTTGTACCAATATTATTCAAAAATCCATCTCTCATAAGATTAGCAATATATGTTAATGGATTTAAATAAAATAAATATATAAGTACTTTTGGTAACGATGTTGCAGGATAAAATACTGTTGAAGCGAAATTTATTAAAAATATTATTAATATTTGCACACTATTATATGCATTTTGAGATTTTATATAAGATGCTAAAATAAGCATAAACGATCCGAATAATAGTGATCCAATAACTAAAACTGATACCATTATAAGAATTCCTATTACAGAAAATCTAAGTCCTGGAATCAATATATAAGAAATTCCTAATAATACAACATTTCCCATAATTGCAAACACAACTGTTGTTAATATTAATCCTAATAAGTAATCAGTTCTTGTAAATGGCATAGCTAAAATTTGAGCTAATGATCCCCATCTCCTATCAAACCACAGCATAGAGCCAGCTGCTGTTCCTGCTATTAATGTCTCATAAGCCAGCATACCAGGGGCCAAAAATTTTGCATAAGAGATATAAGATAATCCTAAAGAAGATAACATCGAACCATAACCATAACTAAAGAAGATTAAGAACATGGCAGGCATACCAATTAAGATAAGCAAAGTACCAGGATCGCTATTTACCCTGATGTTTCTTAATATTAATCTAATGATTTTAGGATATGTCATTTTCCTCACCAATAACATTTAAAAACACATCCTCTAAAGTCTTGTCTCTAATATTTAGCCATTCTATCTTTCCATTTACTTTTTTAACAGCTTCTATAACAGCTTCTATAATATCATAGGGATTTTCTGTTAATATAATGAGTCTGTCATCATTTATTTTGATATCGTTACTATTTATGTTAATCATGTTAGCTAGTTTTGATAGATCGATATTTTTTATTCTAAATTCAACAGTTCTTTTACCTCCATATTTTGCTTTTAGATTTTCTAGAGTATCTATAGCTACTATTTTTCCTTTATCTATTACTGTTATTCTATCGCATAGATATTCTGCTTCTTCTAGTAAATGAGTTGTAAATACTATTGTTAATCCTTTATTTACTAACTTTTTTATGTAATTAAGCAAGTTTCTCCTCATTACTACATCTAAGCCTACTGTTGGCTCATCTAAAAACAATATATCCATATTATGCATAAATTCTCTTGCAATTTGAAGTCTTCTTCTCTCTCCTCCAGATAAATCAATAGCATTTTTCTTTCTTACATCTTCCAAATCAAAAATTTTTAACAATTCTTCAATTTTTTCTTTCCTTTCTTTTTTGCTTAGTCCCCAAAGCATGCCATATATATCTAAGTTCTTTTCAACAGAAGTAAATTCTATACTAGGTAATTGCTGAACTAATCCAATTCTTTTTCTAATCTCTAATCCATCTTTTCTTATGTCATAGCCCAAAATATTTACATTACCTTCTGATGGTAATATTAGCGTGGTCAAAATTTTTATAGTAGTTGTTTTGCCAGCTCCATTTCTACCTAATAAGCCAAATACCTCTCCTTTTTTTATATTAAATGTTAAATCATCTAATACATATTTTTTACCATCATATGTATGTTTAATGTGCTCAGCCACAATTACGTCTGTTTTCATATTCTCACTATTTATTGTTTCCCTATTATTTTGCTAATATCATTAATTATATTAACTATATCATTAATTACATTATCTAACCATTCTTTTCCTTTTTCTTTATTAGCTTTCGTTGGTCCTCCTAAAACAGCTTTTGGGTATAAATAATTTTCAATTATAGGAGACTGAACTGATACCAAAGGAATATATGGGGGAACATAATCCTTTGCATATTTCATTTCTACATCTTCGCCTTCTATGTATAACATTGCACTAGTCTCATCATCACCAGCGTGGCCTGGTTCTAAAAACAGCTTTTTCCTCGCTTCTTTTCCTACATCTTTCCACCAATCAATTATTATATATGTTGCATTCATATCATAAGCAGCTTCTTTCGCTGCGATATTTAATAAGCTAGTATTTCCTCCATGTCCATTTATAACAACAATTAATTTATAGCCGTTTCTTGCTATTTCTTTTAAAACACTATATGTATATTGCTTAAATGCTTCACTATTAACATTTATTGTTCCTGGAAATTTTTGTAAGTAAATTGAAGATCCATACCAAATAGGAGGGAATAGATGAGCATTGATTTTTTTCGCAACTTCTTCAGCGATATACGATGCTTCTATAGAGTCAGTGCCTAAAGGCAAATGATCTCCATGCCTTTCTACTGATCCTATCGGTATAATAGCAATGCTCTTTTCTAAATTGTCGAATTTATGTCCACTAAGTTTCCAAACATATTCCAATCTTATCACCACTATTTTCATTTTTAATGCATTTAATAAGCATTTATAGTAATATATAAATAATTTATTTACAATTTGTATGGAAATTTTACCCTAATTTGGAAAATATATTTTAAATAAATTTAATAAAATAAAATTGGCGATACGTATGGATAGTAAGTTAATCGGAGTAACGGTTGTTGCGGTTATATTTTTAATTTTAGCCGCAGGATTAGGATTTATGTATAATAATACAGCGTCATCATATAATTCACTAAAATTACAGTATAGCTCACTTAATCAAACATTATCTAAGGCAGAAAATAAACTTAATACTTTAATGAATGAATATAATTCACTAAATTCTTCATATAACTCATTATTAACATCTTATCAAAGCATTAAATCAAACTATGAAAGTCAGCAATCTCAAGTTGTTTTAGCATTAGCTATGAGTCAT
>DAXV01000063.1 GCA_002506595.1 Acidilobaceae archaeon UBA158 | reverse complement strand
TGATCTTAATGCTGAAATTAATTGTTGAATATTTTCAACCGGTATTGAGGCTATGGCCTTTCCATTGACAACACTTATTGAAATACCAGTTGGTTGGCTTATAACATTTTTTATAATAATTAATGCAGAAGAATTTAAAGGAACGGAAACTGGCAATGAATTATATGTTATTACTCCATTTGCGCTTTTAACTAATATCTGCAAATTATTGCTTTTTGTATATGTATCATAAATTAAATAACTTCCATTTTTTAATATTACAGAAACTCCGGAAATATAATAGCTATAAGGGTATGCCATGCCAGAAACATTAATATAAATGTTATTATTTGTATAATTGTAATATGCTAATATATCTTTTTCCATTAAACTAACCATTTGTTGAACTTGTATAGAATTTTTTTGTGTTAATAAAACGTTTTGATTATAATTTATTAAGCTTAACATAACCCCAGCTATTATAAATGCAGCTATTATAAATATTATTGCTCCCACTATTGCTGATTGAGATTTTTTATGATGGATTTGCCATTGCATAAACTTCACCCCCATTATAAGCAACAGTTACAATAGATGTTAATGACTTAACGTTTGAACAATTAATTACTGCAATCGCATCTGGAGGCAAATAATGAGGTAAAGCATAAGATTTTCCATTAAATGAAATAACACAGCTATTAATTAATGTGTTATTAATATAAACACTATTAATCTGTGCTCCTAAAGGACCTGTGTTAAATATAAAGTAAAGGTTACCACCATGTATATAAGAACCCATAGGAATGATATATTGCTGTAAAGCAAGCTGTGCCTGGTTATTATTGTTATTAACTGCGCTAACAAATCCTCCTGCTTCCGATGATAAATAAACTATTAATGTAAAGCCAACTGCTAATGTTATTAATATCATCATTATTTCAGCAACAATGTTACTAACTGATCTCTTTTTATTCAACTTCTTTCCCATATTTTTTATTTTATTTAAAGTTTATTAACGTTTAACTTTTTATAAAAGTGTTTCCCCTTAAAATCCTTTTTTATATTATTACATGAGATGCCAAGCTCAATGCTACAACCATTGTTGTTGTCCCTATTAACATTAAATAAATAAAGTATTCGCTAGTCCTAGGAGCAAAGTCTGATATAACCTTTGCTATGATATATGCAGAAGTTGCGGAAACTATTAAAAGAGAATAGAAAAATATGCCTAAAATACCTGGGATATTTATTGTGCTAGCAGCTAACCCTGTTAAGCTAAAAGTTGCATTTCTCTTTAAGGTTTCTAACATAACTATTGTCATTCCTACAGCAAATCCATAAACTGCTATGCCTAAAATTATTACTGATGAATAGGATTGCAATCTATTCCTTAAATAATACTCCATTCTTTGCAATTCAGCTGCATATTCACTTGTTATGTTTAATATATCGCTTGCTCTTCCTCCGCTTTTAGCAGTTGTTAATATAGAAGTCAGCAAAAGCCTTACATCTCTAGGAGCTGAAGAAAAAACTTTCATAAAAGATCCTTCTAAATCTCCTGTCATTTTATAAAGGGAGCCAAAGGCTGCCAAATAATCCTTTAATGGCGATTCGACCAATTCTACTGATGCCATTATAGCCTGTGAGACTGAAGGTAATGAACTTGCAACGCTCGGATATATTTCCAAAAACGATCTTGCTTGCCTTTTTAAATCCAACATATAATTACTATACTTCCTTGAATAAATAGCGAATGGAAGCAGGAAAAATGTAAAGAACAAATCTATATAAAATATTGTTATAGTTGTTGATGGAACTGGTATTCCAGAAAAAGATGTAAAAACTGGGAATTGAGTGGGAAAAATTTTTATAAATATATAATAGAATAACACCAAAGATAATATTCCTGAGACGGGCATAAAAATTACGTATTTTAAAGGCCTTGGAGGACCTATTCTTCTCAATATTATCACCTAAAGCTTTAGCTTAGATGTTTGGTTATCTGCTAAAACTGCAGTAATTAAAGAAACTATAGGTATTAATATGAAAATAACTAAAATTATTAATGATGAAAAACTAAGAGTTGCAATTGGGTATACTGTAAATAGCATTCCCATAACTCCAACTAAAACAGGGCCAACAATACCTACAACTAAGAATGACTCCAAAAGAGTTCCAATCGATGTTGAAATTCTCTCTACTAAAGTATAGTAATAATTTAAATAAGAAGTTATTGAATCTTGGGCTATTTTTACCAAATCTGCCCCCGCAGTAATGCCTCTAGCTAAAGATTGGGAGAGAAGCTTTAGGCTTGGCGAAGGAGTTATTTTAGAAAGGCCCATAAGTATCTCTACTGGACTTTCATTTAAACTTACATATGTTTTTATATATTTCATCTCTACATCAAATTCCTTCAATTCGTTTGAATACTTATCGGCAAATGTTGCTAAAGCTTGTGAAATACCTTCCCCGCCAGCTAATATGGAAGTTAATGCTGATGCAAATACGTGAAACTTTGCCTCTAAGTTATCTTTTCTAGATGAATACCTGAAAGAAGGTATCAAAACACTTATACCTGTAGACAAAAGGTAACCTAAAATAACGACCAAAATAGATGCTATTATAATGTTTTCCAAAGTATATTTGCCAGAAGAACTCATGCTTATATAAACAAATTCCCATAGCAGTGTTGGCAAAAATAGGAAAATTAAGGTAACGATTTTTTTGCAATAGCTATCAAAACTATTGCTAACTCCTGAGCCTATTATCATATAATCTATATTGGGACTTAATTTTTTAATTAAATTACATGGTTTAATATTATTATAAAATTGGTATGAAATGATATTTAATTTTAAAATAACTTTTCTTAATTTAATTTCCATCACCTCTTATTTCAATATTAAATTCACCATTTTCTTCTTTGGCTTTATTGTATAGGCTTATTGGGTCTCTTCTATATAATCTTAAAACTTCATTAATCATGGCATTATCAGCGTTTTTACTTATTAACCAATTTAATATTGTTGCCCTTCTCTTAAAGTCTTCAAATGCCTCATCATAACTTATCAAATTTAGAGAAGCAACTGATTTTAACAAATAGCTTTCTTTCCCTTTCATATACCATCTATCATTTTGCCTATCCCATAAAACTTTTTCTTTTAATATTACGTTATTGGTTTCTATATCATAACCCCAAGATTCATCGATTCTCATAACTTTTCTGAAAACATTTCCTCCCTCTTCTAGCCTTAAAATGTTAACAAATAACCTAGCTGCAGATATCAAGCTTGGAGGAACATTCATTGGAGGTGACATTAACCTTTTAATTAAAACGTCTGCAGACTCAGCATGTACAGTTGTTAAACCTCCATGACCTGTTGCTAATGCCTGGAAAAATGCAAACGCTTCCCTAGATCTTATCTCCCCAACTATTATAACATCAGGCCTTTGCCTTAGTGCTGCTTCTATTTGAGATTGCATTGTTATATTTTCAACTTTTGGATCTGATGATAATCTTGTCATCATTGCCCCCCAATTTTCATGAAATGGCAAATAAATTTCAGGCGTATCTTCAATAGTTACTATTTTATATTCTGTTGGTAATAGCATTGTTGATACGTTAAGTAAAGTAGTCTTACCGCTACCAGTTGGGCCATAAAATATTATACCTTGTTTATTTTCTACAGCCATCCAAATTAATGCAGCAACTAAAGGATCTAGGGTTCTTGACTTCATTAACTCAATTAATGTAAAAGGTTCTGTTCTGAATTTTCTTATAGTAAAACTATGACCTCTCCTAGATACAGTATCTAAAACTATGTTTACCCTATATCCTTCAGGCTTTAAAACGCCTTCTATTATAGGTGAAGCTATAGACGGTTCTTTACTGCTCCTTACCCCTAATTTAGATATTATTGAATCAAGCTCTTGTTGATCATTAAATACAATATTTGTAGTTAACCATTCATATCTTGTATGGTAAACAAAAACAGGTATATGCAAGCCATTGCATGATATATCCTCAATATAAGGATCCCTTATAAGCGGTTCCAGCTTTGCATAACCAATTAAATCCCTAGAAATATAATAAGATGCTATTAATGCTGTTTCATCTATTTTTTTCTGCAAATCATTAAGTTTTCCATCTTTCCTAAAATGAAATCCTTTTATTAACTTTTTTGATGCCAATTTTTTTGCTATTGGCAATAAAATTGTAATACCTTCTTCCAATATACGTTTTTCAGATAATTTTCTAGATAAATCTATATCTTTTGAAACCATATCCATTAATTCCTTGTATATCATTAAAGAAATATCATCTAAATGAGGCTCAATTATATCATATAACCTTCTCTTTTCTTGATCTTCATAAATCCTTATCAATACCTTGGGGTAGCCTACCACACCATATTCAGCTAATATGTTTATTTTCTTATCTTCTTCTAACTTCTTGTCTTCCAATAAGGCTACCCCCTGTTCCCTTTTTATAATGTAAATAAGGAAAGGCTTAAAATGTTTAAATGTTATGGCATAATTTATTATATTTTAGGTGGGAATTTTTATCAAATATTTTTAATTAGATTATCTTGATATAAATAAACATAAATTATTAGTAGCAAGAGTTACTCTTAATTTTATTATTTTTAATAAAAAGGCTATTAATTTTGA
>DAXV01000070.1:15322-21456 GCA_002506595.1 Acidilobaceae archaeon UBA158 | reverse complement strand
TTTTAGTCATTTTATAGAAAATTTTATGTTTCTTTGAATAATAAAATTCCAAATCTATTTATATCTTCCAATGCTTTATCATCTACAAAAGGTGATATTATAACTAACTTAGGCTTAATTCCTGTTACTTTCTCATATAGTTTACCTTTTCTCCAAAACTCTATTACATCTCCCCTAGAGATGCTTGATTTAATTTCTATCAATATATGTTCATGATCTTTTATTAATATATCTACTTCTACTTCGCTAGGATATCCATAAACCTCTCCTGACTCATCTCTATATATCCATCTTTCAACTTTTCCAGTTCCTAATAATTTTTCTACAACACCTTTCATACCATCTCTAAACGCTTGCTCAGAAAATATTCCCCATCTAGCTCCAAGGGCGATTAAACGTCTATCAAATGATGCAAAAGTATTATTAAAATCAATTCTTAATTGCTTTAATTCATTTTCTATTATTTCAAATCTCTTGTTTGCTTCTTCCCAACGTTTGTTTTCTAGTTCAATGAATTTATTAAAATCTTCTCTAAGTTCTTTTAATTCCCTCAATATGCTATCCAAACCTAGAATACCAGCTACTGCATAGCGAAATTCTTCATCTTCTCTAAGCAATCTCAAAAATTCTTCTTTAATTGCCATATTCTCCTATTTATATATTATTTAAAAAAGGTTATAAATATGAGCCTATAGCATTACATCTTTTTATAAATTATTTAACAAACCTAATACATCAGACCAGATACAGTGTCATTATCTGTAGTTTTAGATAAACTAAGCTTATGTTATTTGATATTATTTACCATTTCTAATCATCTCGTAGCTATCAAATAAGCTGATATCATATATCTATCTAAACCTCAATCTTTTACAAACCCTCATGCTCATTTCGATAGATGATATTGATAAGCAATGGACAATAGAGGAAAACATTTAATGAAACTCTTGTGACTTCGAAAAGTACTATAGGCAGTATATTGAGTAGAATAAAAATATAGAAAAAAGCTAAACAAATATCAAAAATAGTATGAAACTCCAAGAAACGAATATAGCTTTTTATCAGTTAAATGAATAGTATATCACAAAATAATTAACTATCAAAGTATTTTCTATTTCTTCTTTTATATATTTAGTCGTAATTTTGTTCATAAGAATTATTAAACAATTAAAAACAATAGTATGACCCATTGAGAGGCATAGCAATAATTATTACTGTTACAGGCACAACAATAGTTTCATATATAGCACATAAACCTCTATAAATTCCTGAAGAAGGATTCACTCTACCTTAGTCAAAATCTGAACTGATATAATTTGCATAGCCAGAATTAAATAAACAATTATCAATGCTAATATTGTTCCAACGATTAATATTACTAATAATACCTCCATAAAAAATGGAATCAATATTTTTTAAAAATTTTTGTTTAATATTCTATATATGCTACGCCTATAATTCATTGAACTATAGATGATACAGGCTCGCCATTACATCTGACTTCCTCCTCGCCCTAAAGGGCAAGACTTGTCGTTTGTTTTGTCATATAAAGGAGTAATTTAATTAAAAAAATTATATTGATTTTATTGAATTAACTGCGATTTTATAATCTATTTCGGGCGTGTTACCTGCTATACCAATAGAGCTTAAGATATTATGATCTATAAATATGCCTCCTTGAGTAGTATTAAATCTTTCATTAGATTCTTCTCCATTTGGGCATTCATTTATAGAACCAACATATTTTATTGCATCATGAGAATCCATTTTAAATGCTGAGGCTGTCCAAGCTCTACTCCTTGATATCTCAACAAAGCCAAACGGCGTATTATCCATTCTATAGATTAGTATTGGCCATCCATCTCTATCATTTATGGTAATTGCAACTGGTTTAAATTTATTACTATTAACGTAACTGATAACATTTTCTGCAATATTCCTAGCAATTTCTAAGCCTTCCTCTACTTTTGCGTCTAACTCGTCTTCTCTATATACCCCTGCTAAGCCTGCCTGAGCTATCTTTTCATCTCCATCTATTGATTCTCCGCTATGTCCAATACCTCCAACAACTTCTCCATTGATTATTAAAGGTACTGCACCATAAATTAATGTCATTCTACCATGATACTTTACATTCAATCTACCATACTGTCCCTTAGTTATAACCTGATCCAAAACCTTAGCAGAAATTTTCATTACAGATGCAGTCCAAGCTTTATCTATTGCTAAATCGACTGTTGCTGGCAACGCTATAGGCCTTCTTTCCATTGCAACTACATGACCTCCTGAATCTGTTACTGCATAGCTACCAGGTAACATCTCATTATCTATAGAAAACCTTATCATTGCCTTGATTACCTTTCTAGCCAAGGCAAGATTTAAACCATTAGATATGCTCATGATTCCACCTCCTTTCTAACATTGGAAAAGTTTTTCTTTTCTACTAAATTGATACCGAATTTATGCAAAAGCTCAACAACTTTTTTACCAAGATATGGAGATGCTGAAACGCCTGCTGGACCCAATACTATATTAATCCAATATGGAACCAAATCAGGCATGCCTATAACAAAATCGTGCCATCCTGTATCTGGATTTGTCATAGCCATAAATCCAGTAAAAGATCTTGTAATATGTTTTTCAAACTGTATTTTTGGGAAAAATTTCTTAGAGACATTAATTGCATGTTTTACTGCATAATCCTTTACTTCTCTATTAGATCTATAGGACATTTCTAGATGAATGCCTGCCAACAATTTATTGTCTACAGTTGGTGCTATAACTTGCATATGGGAACTTCCTCTTGGTAGTACAAGGACTTCATGCTTTATTTTTTCTCCTAATTCATCATCTAATTCAACAATTGTACCTTTAAATGGAACATAAGAAAAGTCCCTTGCTTTTACAAGTTCTGCTATTTTATCCGCTTCTATTCCGGCTGCATTTATAACTACCTTCGATCTTATTGAAATTTTATCTGAAATTAATTCAAATTTATCTAATACCTTATTAATTTTTTTAATTTCAGTATTAAACAAAAAATTAACTCCATTGGCTTTTGCATTCTCTGCATATGCCTTTGCCACTTCAGGCGGATCAACTGTTGCTAAATTAGGGTCATAAAGTGCTCCTATGAATTCATCAGATATTTCAGGCTCTAAATCCTTTAGCTCCTTCCTATCAATAAACTTTAAAGGTATAAAGGACCCTTCAGGTATCAAATAAGGAGATTTGGGATCTAAAGAAGATTTAAATGCTCTCGAATACATCTTTTGGAATTTATTAAAATCAACATTATCCCTTATTAACCATAACCCTCCAATTCTCCTGAATTTAAAATTCAAGTCTTCAGCAAGCTTCGGCCATAAAGGTATGCTCTTTATGTTTAATTCCGCATGCAATGTACCAGGTCTAAAAGTTAAAGAATCACCCCCTTGGCAGACAAGGTGATGATTAGTTGCAGTTCCTTCTAATCCAATTCCATTTTTCCTTTCTATAACAATAACTGATAAATCATATTTAGATAATTCTCTTGCAATAGATGTCCCAGCAATTCCTGCTCCTATTATAGCTATATCCGTATCAACAAATTGGTTCATATAAATGAATCACCACTTTTATTTTACTTATTTAGAATATATAAGTTTTCAAAATTATGTATACTGTATTCTACATATCTTAGTTTAACGTTTTTATTATTTTATATAATTAAAAACATTATGCTGCATAAAATTTATTAATTAACTGTAAAAAACAATATTTTCTATACAATCAATTAAATAGTGAAATATAAATAACGAAGAGCTGGAAAAATTCTATTAAGGTTTATTTTCAAAATTTCAATTTTCTAAAAAATATTTAGTATACACCTTGAATATTCATTAATTAATATTCCAAGAATGAAAATATAGCAACTATAATTATAACTTATTTAAGGTTTGCCATTTGTAATGGAGCCATTTAATTTAAATTATTTTGCAATAAAATTTATAATTTCTTACAAAATTAAAATTAATCATAATTGTCTTCCTAGTAATTCTGATACATAATTAGGAATATTGCTATAATTATTTGGATTCTCATATCTACACATAATTGGTATTTCTCCACACCATATATTGTCTTTATTTGTGTTTGACTGATTATTTAATTGAGGTCCCCCTTCTCTCTTTTTTATTGAAAATTTATCTATGCTTATCTTAATTACAGAGACCTTATTTAAATCATCCTCCGATGGTAAAATACTATTTTCCCATCTTCTCGGAACGATTCTATCCATTAAATTTTTAAATACTTTTAATTTCTCATTATTGTTTTTAACTTCATTGCCTTTTCCAAAAATTATTGCAGAAACATAATTAACAGAGTTATCTTTAACATTTTCAGCCAAAACTATTCCGTTTATCCTAGTTATAGCTACAGATATTATTCTATTCATTTTCAATATATTTATAATCCTACTCTCGGGAGAGCCATGCAAATAAATGTAGTTATCATCATTACAATATAGCATTGGAATAACATATGGTATTCCATCATCTATAAAACCTACATGACATAAAAAGTTTTTATTTAGAAAATTAATAAGTTCTTTTTTATCATAAGATGCTCTTTCAGGATATCTTTTTACTCTATACTTTATGTTATCCTCATTCATATTATGTCCCTCTTTTAATTTTAAAATTCTAATTTTAAATTTTTGCTAGATAAATTAATCTTCTAAAATTTTATTGATTAACCATATATTATATAATAAAAATTTATAATTTCATAATAAAAACTATAATATGGGGAAAATATTGAATAAGATATTAACTGCAATAATTATAATGTTAATTATTATAACATTATCATTTATTATAATAAATTCTACTTATAAACATAATAATTGTGCAATAAACTATAGCTCATTAACAACTATCTTTGCTGCATATTATGGTGATAATGTTAATTCAACTATAATAAACTATCTAAATAAATATAAATTAGTTATACTTGAACCATGGGCATTCAATTCTTCAACTTTAAAAGAAATAAAGGCAATTAAAATTGCATATATTGATTTGGGCGAATATGATAACTCATCATTGGGAAATTGTACAGTAAATGTTTCAAGCATTACTATAGGTTACGATACTCAATGGAATCAATCTATTGTAAATGTTTCAAGTCCTATCTGGAAAAATTACATTACATGTGAAGTAAACTATTCGATAAATAATGGCTTTCAAGGTATCTTATTAGATGATATAGATGATGCTGAATTATATAACGAAAGTCAAGGTATGATAAATATAATAAAAGATATTAGAATTGAATATCCAAATATAATTATTGGTATTAATAGAGGTTTTGTTATTTTACCTAATGTCTCGAAATACATAAATTTTATTTTATATGAAGATTATGGAACTGAAGTTACTAATGTAAATGAAATTAAATTTGTAAGCAATGTAAGCCAAATAACTATAAGAACTAAATACATAAAAAGCCTTAACATAACTATTTATGCATTATCATATGCCGAAAACAAGTATGACAAATATTATAATTATAGTTTAAAACTTGCAATAGAAAATAATGTGCCTATTTATATAACAAATTGGAATATAAACTCTACTTGGTGATTTCTAGATATTTTTGTAATAAATCTATCTAATAGGACATCAATTTAAGATAACTTTATTAAACCATTATTATTGTAATAATTGTTTACAACACTTAATACCAATAACAAACTAAAAACCTACAAAATTTTTAATTCATTAAAAAATTTATTTAGTTACAACAACGATTCTATAAGAATTTCCATTTACATCAAATAAACCTATAATACCTTATTCTTTTACTTCTTTAAAAATATATAGAACTTCTTCAATCTATCTTGATGAAACCCTTTTTATCTATGTTTTTATCATATTTTTTAATAACAAACAAAATAAATAAAAGATTGTTTTTTCTTAATCTATCTAACATTCTTTCAACCTCATAGTGTTAAGATTCTATTAGCGCTTTTCATAGATTTGTTGTTTACCAACTTCATTCTCATTACTTCTGATATGTTCATATAGAATTCAACCTCCTCATTAATTCAGCAGTATATTATGAATTAAGTCATCATTCTTTAACCTTAT